>NZ_JBFUCP010000008.1:0-268710 GCF_056405175.1 Pedococcus sp. P1_H8 | reverse complement strand
ACGCTCCACCACCGACAACGCAACCAGTGCCAATCCCGGCCTCCTGCCCTCGGGGCGCCCGTGGAACGCCGCCAAACAGGATGTCCGAACACGGCCGGTGTAAAGCATCAGCCGAGACACGGCTGTCAAGCATCACCCGAGACAGGGCACCTGTTGTCCCGGCCGCGTGCCTACCTCCCCTTTATCGGGTCTAGGGACAAAGGTGACCTTCACCCGAGAACGGTTCCGGGGTGAGGCGCAACAAAGTCCCTAGACCCGATAAAGGTGCGGGACGGCGGTCGTATGCTCGGCGCATGCTCGAGCAGAAGCGCATCCTCGCCACCAGCATTCCCGGCCCCAAGAGCCAGGCTCTCCAGCAGCGCAAGCTGGCCGCCGTGTCAGCAGGGGTCGGCACCGGTCTGCCGGTCTACATCGAGCAGGCGGCGGGCGGGATCCTGCGCGACGTCGACGGCAACCAGCTCATCGACTTCGGCTCGGGCATCGCCGTCACGACGGTCGGCAACGGCAACCAGCGCATCATCGACGCGGTGACGGCACAGATCAACGACTTCACCCACACCTGCTTCATGGTCACGCCCTACGAGGAGTACCTCGAGGTAGCCGAGGTGCTCGCGGAGGTCACGCCCGGAACGCACGAGAAGCGTTCCGCGCTCTTCAACTCCGGCTCCGAGGCCGTCGAGAACGCCGTCAAGGTGGCCCGCCACTTCACAGGGCGGCAGGGCGTCGTCGCGTTCGACCACGCGTACCACGGGCGCACCAACCTCACGATGGGGCTGACCGCCAAGAACATGCCCTACAAGCACCGGTTCGGGCCGTTCGCGAGCGAGATCTACCGCGTGCCGATGGCCTACCCCTACCGCTGGCCGACCGGTCCCGAGGCCTGCGCCGACGAGGCGTTCGCCGAGTTCGTCGACCTCGTGCACGCCCAGGTCGGAGAGGACAACACGGCGGCCGTCATCCTCGAGCCGATCCAGGGCGAGGGCGGGTTCATCGTGCCGGCGCCGGGCTTCATGAAGAAGGTCTCGGACTGGTGCACGGAGCAGGGGATCCTGTTCATCGCCGACGAGGTGCAGACCGGGTTCTGCCGCACCGGTGACTGGTTCGCCTCCGATCACGAGGAGGTCGTCCCCGACCTGATCACCACGGCCAAGGGCATTGCGGGAGGTATGCCGCTCGCTGCCCTCACCGGCCGCGCCGACGTCATGGACGCGATCCACGTGGGCGGTCTCGGCGGCACCTATGGTGGCAACCCCGTCGCGTGCGCCAGTGCGCTCGCCGCGATCCAGACGATGAAGGACGACGACCTGCGTGGTCGCGCCAGGGCCGTCGAGGCGTTGTTCCGCCCGAGGCTCGAGGGGCTCGCCGACAAGTACGGCGTGATCGGCGACATCCGCGGTCGTGGGGCGATGCTTGCCGTCGAGCTGGTCAGCGACCTCGAGCACAAGACTCCCGACCCGGAGCTGACCGGCCGGATCAACAAGGCCTGCCATGCGGCTGGCCTGGTGACGCTGACCTGCGGCACGTTCGGCAACGTGTTCCGGTTCCTGCCGCCGCTGTCCGCGGGCGACGACCTGCTGGCCGAGGGGCTCGACATCTTCGAGGACGCGTTCGCCCAGTCCGTCTGACGAGCCCTCTGCCAGGTCAGCGTTCACCTGGCCGCTGACTGTTTACCTGGCCGACGCGTGTCGGTTACCGGTCGGACCACGTTCGCCTGTTAGAAAAGGTGAGACCCGGCCAAGTATGAGTTGGCCGGGTCTCGTGTCCCCCGAGGGGGACTGGCCTCCCGAGGGAGGTTGGATGATCTTGACCCATCTCCGCGCCGCCCGCAAGAGAATGCGCAGAATTGGTATGCCGCGCCTCCGGGGCCCTGCGCGCCTACCCCACGGGCTGGAAGTAGTGCTTCTCCATCCAGTGGCCGACCTTGCGACCCGTGTTCGCTCCCACCACGTCCGCGGTGCGGAAGTGGATGCCGCCCCAGACTCGCGCGTCGATGATCTCCTTCATGGCCAGCGACAGCCGACCGAAGTCCCGGGTCTCGCCCGGGTAGCGGCTCGACGTCACGTGGATGGCCACCTTGTCCGTGCCGAAGAACGTCCGGACGGCGTCGAGGGTGGCGCCGCTGACGCAGCCGTGGCCCGAGGGGTGCTCGGGGAAGGGCGGGTTGACCAGCGGGGGCGTGGTCGCGGTGGCAGGGTCGAAGAGCGGACGCCAGTTGGGGTCGGCCAGCGTATTCGGGTTGTCGTCCGTGCCGGCCTCTCGGATTGCTGCCACTGGCCGCCAGAAGTTCCAGTGGTACTTGGCGTCCCAGCAGGCGATCGCACCGTCTGCCCCGGCCAGGCTCATGGTGGCGATCAGCCGAGCCCCTTCGGCGGCACTGAGGCCGTGGCGGGTGATGAGGTCACGTGCCATGCCGTGCCACAGGGGTGCCGGAGCGGTCTGCCAGAAGATGGCTGCCTTCGTCTGGTCCGCGGTACGCCGGTTGCTGGTGAGCGAGCCGAGCTCCTTGACCTCGTTGAAGTCCTTCGTGTACTCGGCGCTCCTCAAGTCGTTCGGACCGGAGGAGCGGAACTGGTCGGGGCTTCTCATGAGGAACGGCCGCAGCCGCCCCACCCACGGGTCAGGGTCGAGGGCGGTCGCAGGTGAGGGTCGCCAGTCGCCCGGCTCGGTCCCGAGGTTGAACGTGAAGGGCGTCATGAAGCCGTCACCCCTTCGGGAGTCGACCATGGCCGCGGCGGCAGCCTTGCCGGCGCGAACGCCCTCGTCCTCGCCGGCTCCGTCCGGCACGGCCGCCAGGCTTGTCGTCAGGGCCGTGTCGAGCGCTGCCCACTGGGCCTGCGGCACGATCGCGACCAGGACGTCGTGCGCGGCGGTCGCGATCGCGGCGTCGGTCGAGGCCCACGGCTTGATGTCCAGGGCCGCGACGTCGAGCAGGTAGGGCTGGTGGCTCCGGTCGATGGCGTTCACCGCGTCGTAGACGGCGCCGGCGACCATGGCGATACCTCGGGTCTGACCGTGGGCCGAGGGTCGCAGTGGGGTGGTGAGGCCTTGCGCGGTGATGTTCCACTGCAGCAGGACGCCCGGGCCGGTCGGGGCGGCCGCCGGATCGGCAGTGGCAGGGGTTCCGGACATCGCCGCGACCGCAGTGCCCAGGGCGGCGGTGAGGGCGAGGCCGGCACTGCGGTGCCAACGATGAAGCGGTCGGAGACCGCGTGGTGGTGTCTGGTGGACCGTCCCTGCGCCAGTCCGTGAGTGTGCTCTCATGGCGGGTCCCTTCGACAGGGGCCCAAGGGAGGCACGTGCGGGGTGCCGACGTCCCAGTCAGGCCCAGCTCACCATCGTCGCAGCAGCGTGCGCACCCCGGATCGGTCGAAGTGCGCACCCCGGATCGGTCGAAGTGCGTATCGGCCGGAGTCTCAGCGGGGTGGCATCCTGAGCGCGCCATCGAGGCGGATGACCTCGCCGTTGAGCATGCCGTTGTCGACGATGTGCGCGACGAGGTTGGCGTACTCGTCCGGGTTGCCCAGTCGTGAGGGGTGCGGCACCTGGGCCTCGAGGACAGCCGTCGCCTCGGGCGGCAGCCCGGCGAGCATGGGGGTCATGAACGTCCCCGGGGCGACAGTCATCACGCGAATTCCCTTGTCCGCCAAGTCGCGAGCGGCACTCAGGGTGAGGCCGACGACGCCACCCTTGCTCGCGGCATACGCGGCCTGGCCGATCTGTCCGTCGTAGGCGGCGATCGAAGCGGTCATGACGATGACCCCGCGGTCGGCGTCGACGGGCTCGTTCTCGAGCATCGCCGCGGCGGTGAGGCGCAGCACGTTGAAGGTGCCGATCAGGTTGATGTTGATGACGTTGGCGAACTGCTCGAGCGACAACGGCCCGCGCTTGCCGACCACGCGACCGGGCGTGCCGACCCCTGCGCAGTTGACGACGATCCGCAGCGTCCCGAGCTCACGCGCCACGTCGATCGCGGTCTGGACCTGCGCCTCGTCGCGGACGTCGGTCGCCACGAATCGCGCACGCTCGCCGAGCTCCTGCGCCAGCGCCTCGCCGGGGGAGGACGGCAGGTCGAGGATGACCACGGCGGCACCGTCGGCGTGCAGGCGGCGGACGGTGGCACCGCCCAGACCGCTGGCTCCGCCGGTGACGAGGGCGACGGTGGAATCGGTGATCTGCATGGTGTCAGTCTCTCTTGGAGGAGCGCTGGGAGGAGTTCTTGAGGAGCTGGCGGCTGATGACGAGCCGCTGGATCTGGTTGGTGCCCTCGAAGATCTGGGTCACCTTGGCCTCACGCATATAGCGCTCGAGCGGGAAGTCCTGGGTGTAGCCCGCGCCGCCGAGCACCTGCACGGCGTCGGTCGTGACGCGCATGGCGTTGTCGGTGCAGACCAGCTTGGCCACGGCCGCCTCCTTGGTGAACGGCCGGCCGGCGTCGTGCAGCCGGGCGGCGTGGAGGTAGGCCGCGCGGGCCGACGTCACGCCGGCCTCCATGTCGGCGAGGAGGAACGCGAGTCCCTGGTTGTCGCCGATCGGTCGCCCGAACTGCTCGCGCTCCTTCGCGTAGGCGACGGCCTGGTCGAGCGCTGTCTGAGCCAAACCCGTTGCGGCAGCGGCGATTCCGAGACGCCCGGAGTCGAGGGCTGAGAGGGCGATGGTCATGCCCTGGCCGGCTCCACCCACCAGGCGGTCCGCGGACACCTCGACCCCTTCGAAGTGCACCTCGCTCACGGTGTCGCAGTGCAGGCCCATCTTCTTCTCCGGCGCACCGAAGGCGATGCCCTGCGCGTCACCCGGCACGACGAAGCAGGACAGGCCGCGGGCGCCGTCGTCCGACGTGCGGACGAAGCTCGTGTAGAAGTCCGCGTGCCCAGCGTGCGAGATCCAGGCCTTCGTGCCCTTCAGCTGGTATGCCGTGGGGTCGGCTTCGTCGTCCGCGGTCGCCCGGGCGGACATCGAGGCGACGTCCGAACCGGCGCTGCGCTCGGAGAGGCAGTAGGCGCCGAGCTGGTCGCCCGAGAGCATCGCCGGCAGCAGGGCCTCCTGCTGGGCCCTCGTGCCGAACTGGGCGACGGGGTAGCAGGTGAGGGAGTGGACCGAGACTCCGACCGCGACGCTCATCCAGGCGGAGGCGATCTCCTCGACGACCTGGAGGTAGACCTCGTAGGGCTGGCCGCCTCCGCCGAACTCCTCGGCGTAGGGCAACGAGAGCAGCCCGGCGCGGCCGAGGGTGCGGAAGGCGTCGCGGGGCAGGGCCGGTGTGGTCGCGGCGGCGCGCTCGGCCTCGTCGACCTGGGGACGGAGCTCCTTGTCGCAGATTTCGCGGGTGAGCTCGATGAGGTCGTAGCCCTCCTCGGAGGGCATGAGGCGGTTCGCAGGCATGTGCCAAGGGTAGTAGTAGGACGTCCTAGTACTTGAATCGCGCAGGTCAGTCCCCCAATGCCCGTCTCCTCCAGGCTCCCTTAGCAGAGGTTCGCTCGCTCAGCAGACGTTGCAACCTCTGCTGAGCGAGCCAAGATCTGCTAGCAGACGTTAGGGCGTCAGGCGGGGTCGAGGCGTCAGGTGGGGTCGACCCGGGTGAGCTTCGGGCGCTTGGCCTGGACGGAATCCCCGCTGGACTGGCCCTTGAGCCGACGCTGCACCCACGGCGCCAGGTGGGTCCGGGCCCAGTCGGCGTTGGCCGCCGCAGCCTCGCGGCGGGCGAGGGGCGGTGCCGGGGGCAGGGGGGTGGACCAGTCCGCCCGGTCGGTGTCGTGGCCGAGCGCCGACAGGGCGTTGAGCGCCACGCGCCGGTGCCCCTCGGTCGTCATGTGGATCCGGTCCTCGGACCACAGCCGGAAGTCCTGCAGCGCCGTCATCCCCCACTGGTTGATGACGTAGGCGCCGTGCTGCTGGGCGATGCTGAACAGGTTGGCCGAGTGGATCGCGTGGCGTCCTCTCAGGTGGCGCAGCACCGGCGCGCCCACTGGGTCGGTCGGCGTCGCCAGCAGCACGTCGGCCCCGGCCTCGCGCAGCCGCACGACCGCTGCCTCGAGCCGGGCGGCGATCGCGTCGAGGTCGGCCTTGGGCCGGAGGATGTCGTTGCCACCCCCGACCATCGAGACCAGGTCGGGACCGAGGGCGATCGCGGCCTCGAGCTGTGGACCGATGACGTCGGCGAGCAGCCGCCCACGCACCGCGAGGTTGGCATAGGCGAACTCGCCCCCCGCCTGGTGCGCGATGACGGCGAGATGCTGGGCCAACCGGTCGGCCCAGCCGACGAAGGCGTTCTCCCGCTCGGGGTCTGGGTCCGACATGCCCTCCGTGAACGAGTCGCCGATCGCGACGTAGCGGTGCCAGACCTTGCCGCTCTCGGGGAGATGGGTCAGGTTGTCCCCCGTGGCGTCAGGGGTCATGGGGTCGCTCACGGAAGCCTCCAGTCGATGGGTGCAGCGCCCTGCTGGGCGAGAAGTTCGTTGGTGCGGCTGAACGGCCTGCTGCCGAAGAAGCCGGAGTGTGCCGACAGCGGCGAGGGGTGGGCGCTCTCGATGGCGGGTGTGCCGCCGAGGTGTGGCACGAGGTTCCTCGCGTCTCTCCCCCACAGGATGGCGACCAACGGGCCACCGCGGCTCACCAGCGCCGAGATCGCTTGTGCGGTCACGGTTTCCCAGCCCTTGCCGCGGTGGCTGGCGGGTGTGCCGGGTCGCACGGTCAGCACCCTGTTGAGGAGCAGGACTCCTTGGTCGGCCCAGGGCGACAGGTCGCCGGTCGACGGTCGGGGGAGCCCGAGGTCGGTCTGCAGCTCCTGGAAGATGTTCACCAGGCTGCGGGGGACCGGCTGCACGTCCGGCGCGACCGAGAACGACAGGCCCACCGCGTGCCCGGGTGTGGGGTAGGGGTCCTGGCCGACGATGAGCACCCGCACCTCGTCGAGTGGCCGCTCGAACGCCCGCAGCACGTGCATCCCGGCCGGCAGGTAGCCCCGCCCGGCCGCGACCTCCCCGCGCAGGAACTCACCGAGCGAGGTCACCGCCCCGGCCACGGGCTCCAGCGCGACCGCCCACGAGGGGTGGACGAGCTCGGTGAGGGCGGCCGGCGGCATACCCAGAAACTAAACCCCTGTCAGCGGAAGATCGCGGCCAGGTCGTCCAGCCGCGTCGGCACCAGCCGGAACCACGCCCAGGTCCCCCTGCGCTCGCGGGTGACCAGACCCGCTTCGGTGAGCACCTTGAGGTGGTGGCTCACCGTCGGCTGGCTGAGCCCGACGGCGGGGGTGAGGTCGCAGACACAGGCCTCCTGCCCCTTCGACGAGCGGATCAGGGACAGCAGCTGGAGGCGCACCGGGTCGGCCACCGCCTTGAGCAGGTATGCCGTGGCCTCCGCCTGCTCGCGCCCCATCGCCTCGTCCGTGGTGAGCGTGCCGCAGCACGCGACAGTGCCCGCCGTGGCATCGCTGGCCGTCGCGTCGGAAGGGGCGAGCGCGCTGGGGACGGTGAGGGTGATGAGCGTGGGGCCGGGCACGGGATCTCCTAGAAATAGACCTACATCGATATTGACAAACATCGATGTAGTCGATTCACTTCCTGCATAGACAATAGTCGATGAATCAAGGAGTCCGCTCATGTCCCGTGTCCAGCTCGCCCTCAACGTCGCCGACCTCGAGAAGTCGGTCGAGTTCTACGCCACCCTGTTCGGCACCCAGCCGCACAAGCGCCGCCCGGGTTACGCCAACTTCGCCATCGCCGAGCCGCCGCTCAAGCTGGTGTTGATCGAGGTCCCGGCCGACCAGCGTGGCGAGGGGACCGCACAGGCTCTCAACCACCTCGGGATCGAGGTGGACAGCAGCGCCGACGTCGAGGCGGGGGCCACGCGGTTGCGCGAAGCTGGCCTGGCCGCCTTCGACGAGCGGGACACGACCTGCTGCTACGCCTTGCAGGACAAGGTGTGGGTGCACGACCCGGCCGGTGCCCCCTGGGAGGTCTACACCGTGAAGGACGACAATCCGGTCGACGGACGACCGGCCACGGCGAGCCTTCCGGTCGTGGCGGGCCTGAACGACGGCGCGTGTTGCACGCCGGCCGCGGGCACGGTGCTGCAGGAGGCGTGTTGCTGAACCACCCCCTGCGCGCCCGACTGACCGCCGAGCTGGTCGGGACCGCCGGGCTCCTCGCCGCGGTCGTCGGGTCGGGCGTGATGGCCCAGCGGCTGAGCGACGACGGCGCCGTCCAGCTGCTCGTCAACGCGCTCGCCACGGTGGCGGTGCTCGGCGTGCTCATCAGCTCGTTCGGACCGGTCAGCGGCGCCCACTTCAACCCCGCGGTGACGCTGGCGCAGGCCATTCGAGGCCAACACCGCTGGCGCGACGTCGCGCCCTACCTGGCCGTCCAGGTGGTGGGTGGCGTCGTGGGCACGGCCTTGGCCAACCTCATGTTCGGGCTGCCCGTTCTGCACCTGTCCCGCCACGAGCGAGGCGGCGCCGGTCAGTTGCTCGGCGAGGTCGTCGCCACCACGGGGCTCGTCCTCGCCATCGGGCTGACTCGTGGCGGGAACCGAGCCGCGGTTGTCGTGCCGGCATGGATCTTCGGCGCCTACTTCCTGACCTCCTCGACGTCGTTCGCCAACCCGGCCGTCACGGTGGCGCGCGCCTTCTCGGACACCTTCGCGGGCATCGCGCCGGCATCTGTCCCCGCCTTCGTCGCCGCCCAGCTCGTCGGCGTCGGAGCCGGCCTCGCCCTGCTCCACGCGGTTCAGACGCGCATCGTCCAAGTCCCCACTCGTGAAAGCGAATCCGTATGAGCGACAAGCCCTCCGTCCTGTTCGTCTGTGTCCACAACGCGGGGCGCTCGCAGATGGCCGCGGCCTACGTGGCGCATTTGGGGGGTGGCGCCGTCGAGGTGCGTTCGGCCGGGAGCCAGCCAGCCGATCAGGTGAACCCCGCCGCCGTCGCCGCCATGGCGGAGGAGGGCATCGACATCGCAGCGCAGACGCCCAAGGTGCTGACCACCGAAGCCGTCCAGCAGTCCGACGTGGTGGTCACCATGGGGTGCGGCGACACCTGCCCCTACTTCCCGGGCAAGCGCTACGAGGACTGGGTTCTGGACGACCCGGCCGGGCAGGGTGTCGACGCCGTACGCCCGATCCGCGACGAGATCCGGGGACGGGTGGAGGCGCTGCTGCGCGAGCTGGGCGTCGAACCCGTCACCAGCGGGCCGTAGCCTCGAGCCCGTGACTCCCCGCTGGCCCGTCGTCCTGTTCGACTTCGATGGCACCCTCGCCGACACCATCCCCCTGATCGTCGCGTCCTACCACCACGCGCTCGGGTCGGTCCTCGGCGAGGAGGCCGCCGAGGACGAGGTCCGGTCGTGGATCGGCCGCCCCCTCCAGCCGGTGCTCGAGGAGCGTTACCCCGGTCGCGGCGCCGAGCTCACCGATGTCTACCGCGAGTGGAACCTCGCCAACCACGACGAGCTGATCCGCACCGTCGACGGCGTCCCCGAGCTCCTCGACGACCTGCATGCCGCCGGCGCCCGCACCGGCGTCGTCTCCTCCAAGAAGGGCGACACGGTGCGCCTCGGCCTGCGCGCCGTGGGTCTGGCCGATCGCATCGATGTCCTTGCAGGACAAGAGGAGACCGAGCTCCACAAACCACACCCCGCACCCCTCCTGTATGCCGCGGCGCAGCTCGGCGTCGCCCCGCGCGACTGCGTCTACGTCGGCGACGCGACAGTGGACGTCGAGGCTGCCCGGGCCGCGGGGATGGGTGCGGTGGCGGTCACCTGGGGCGCGGGCCTGGAGCCCGCGCTCGCCGCGAGCCGACCCGATGCGATCGTCGCTGATGTCGTCGCGCTGAGGGCGGTCCTTTTCGCCCCTGCCGCCACGTGAGCGGCGCGGCCTAGACTCGCCGCGTGCACGGCTACAGCGACCAGAACCTCGAGGCCCTCGGCGACGCGATCCTCGCCTACTCCGCCGACCGACTGAAGCTCGACCCGGTGCCGCTCGACGGGCCACGGACGCTGGCCGAGCTCGACGCCCTGGCGGGTGCCACCATCACCGCCGACGGCATCGGTGGCATCGAGGCGCTCAAGCTCTTCGAGGAGGACCTGGCGCCGGCCTGCATCTCCACCGACCACCCGCGGTACCTCTCGTTCATCCCCTGCGCGCCGACCGAGGCCGCCGCGATGTTCGACCTCGTCGTCGGGGCGTCGTCGATCTACGGGGGGTCGTGGCTCGAGGGCGCGGGGGCGGTCTACGCCGAGAACCAGGCGCTGCGCTGGATCGCCGACCTGGCGGGACTCCCGCCGGAGGCGGGTGGTGTCTTCGTCCCGGGCGGGACGATCGGCAACCTGTCCGCGCTGGTCGCCGCGCGGCATACCGCTCGCACCAACGCTGCCCTGGAGGGCAGGACCGGGGGCGGCGCGCGACCCTTCCGCGTCGCCGCGACGCACGGTGCGCACTCCTCGATCCAGTCTGCCTGCGACGTCATGGACGCCGAGTTCGTGGGGGTCGACGTCGACGACATGGGGAGGCTGACCGGCCCGGCCCTGCGCGACGTGCTGCTCGCGAACGGTCCGGACACGTTCTTCGCCGTGGTCGCGACCAGTGGCACGACCAACTTCGGCATCGTCGACGACCTCGCCTCGGTCTCCGAGGTCTGCCGCGAGTTCGGGATCTGGTTCCACGTCGACGGCGCCTACGGCGGCGCCGGGCTGGCCGCTCCGTCAGTGCGCCACCGGTACGCCGGCATCGAGCACTGCGACTCGTTCATCGTCGACCCGCACAAGTGGCTCTTCGCGCCGTTCGACTGCTGCGCGCTGCTCTACCGCGAGCCGGCCCTGGCGCGTGCGGCGCACACCCAGCACGCGTCCTACCTCGACGTTCTGAACGACGCGCCCGACTGGAACCCCACCGACTACTCGGTCGGGCTGACCCGCAGGGCCCGCGGCCTGCCGTTCTGGTTCTCGCTGGCGACCCACGGCACGGATGCCTACCGCGAGGCCGTGGAGCGCACGCTCGAGGTCACGCAGTTCGCGGCCGAGGAGATCGGCCGGCGCGACTACGTCGAGGTCGCCCGCGAGCCGGACCTGTCGGTCGTGGTGTTCCGGCGGATCGGCTGGTCGGCGGCGCAGTACCAGGAGTGGTCGGACCGACTGCTGGCGGACCAGTTCGCCTTCGTCGTGCCGACCTCGCACGCCGGCGAGACGCTGACCCGGTTCGCGATCGTCAACCCGCGCACCTCCGAGGACGACATCGTCGCCATCCTCGACACGATGGCCTGAGGCGCCAGCGCCCTCGTGAGGCGAGTGGGACGGGTGTGACCAGACCCTCCACAACTGGGCCGATCGGACTACCCGAGTGGAATGACAACCGTGTGATTCGCTCCGTATAGTTGCCCTGCACGCACACACGGCACGTCTGCGAACACCACGAAGGACTGAGTCGAGAGTTGAACGCCGCACACGAGCAGGATCACGTCAGCGCCCCCACGGAGCTGAGTGACCGCGACCGCGAGATCATCGCCTTCGAACGCCAGTGGTGGAAGTACGCCGGCGCCAAGGAGCAGGCGATCCGCGAGCTGTTCGACATGAGTGCCACCCGCTACTACCAGGTGCTCAACGCCCTGATCGACTCCCAGGCCGCCCTCGAGGCCGACCCGATGCTCATCAAGCGACTGCGCCGGTTGCGCGCGTCGCGCCAGCGGGCCCGCAGCGCCCGGCGGTTGGGCATCCAGCTCTGACCGAGCCCCCCAGTTCACCAACGCCCGTGCAGAAGCGACTGTACGGGCGTTGTTGCGTCCCGGGTCGCCTGCGCGTGCTTGACTGCCCTCGTGGGCGAAGTGCGAACCCGGCTGGCTGGTCCCGACGACGCGCTCGTCGTGGCGGCCCTCACGCTGCAGTGCGCCCGCCACCGTGGTGGTCAGGGTGAGCCGGGTTTCCTCGACCGCTACGCGCGGGCCTGGCTGGCCACCGGCAACGCCCACCCGGTCTGGATAGCCGAGGCCGGGGACGAGCACGCGGGATACCTCCAGGCGGCCGTCGTGGAGCCGCTGCCGTGGCCGGGACGCCCCTTCGGCGCGGGAGCCGACCTCGTGGTCGACACCTTCTTCGTCCGGCCCGAGCACCGGGGCATCGGCGCCGGCGAGGTGCTCCTGCGAGCCGCCGTGCAGTGGGCTCGCGACGCCGGGTTCCGACAGGTCCTGATCTCGGCGGGGATCCACACCACGGCGATGGTCGAGCGGGTGGGGTTCGTGGCCGACGCCCGGGCCCACCGACTGGAGCTCTGAGGGTAGCCATGGGCGGCGCGCTGCGGATCGGGTCGGTCGTCGTCAACGTCAGCGACGTGCCCAGGGCGATGGCCTTCTGGGCAGCGGTGCTCGACTACGAACCGCGCTACGACCCCGAGCCGGACTGGGTCATCCTCCAGCCACGCGACGGCGTGGGACCCAACCTCTCGCTCAACCTCGGCGAGTCCAGACCGGCGGCCTTCCCGCACGTCCACCTCGACCTCTATGCCCCCGACCAGGCTCGCGAGGTGGAGCGGCTCGTCGGACTCGGCGCTCGCCGCGTCGAGGACTGGCCCTATCCCGAGGAGGAGCACGACTTCGTCGTCCTCGAGGACCCCGACGGCAACAGGTTCTGCGTCATCGACGCGAGACCAGAGTGATGCTCCCGGGTCCCGGCAACTCGCTCACCGACGTCGCGGGGATTCGCGTCGGGCACGCCACCCGCCGTGAGGCCGGCTGGCTCACCGGCGCCACGGTCGTCCTCGCCCCGGACGCAGGGGCGGTGGCCGGGGTCGACGTCCGGGGTGGTGCACCGGGCACGCGCGAGACCGACCTGCTCGACCCCCGGAACCTCGTCGACCGCGTCAACGCCGTGGTGCTGTCCGGCGGGAGCGCCTTCGGCCTGGCGGCCGCCGACGGGGTGGTCCAGAGCCTGTATGCCGCGGGGCTGGGGTGGCCGATGGGCGACCCCGGCGAGGTGGTCCCGATCGTGCCGGCCGCCGTGCTGTTCGACCTGGGTCGTGGCGGCGAGTTCAGCCACGCCCCGACCGCCCTCGACGGTGCTGACGCCATGGCAGTGGCCTCGGCAGGTCCCGTGCTGCAGGGCTGCGTCGGTGCCGGCACCGGGGCGAGGTCGGGCGGCCTCAAGGGTGCGGTGGGATCGGCGAGCGCAGTCCTCGAGGACGGCACGACGGTCGCGGCCCTCGTCGTCGTCAACTCGTTCGGCGCCCCGTACGACGAGCTGACGGGTGAGCTGCTCGCCCGCCGCCACGGTCTCGGCGACGAGTTCGCGGAGGTCGCCCTGCCGGCCGCCCACGAACTGGCAGCCGCCCGCGAACGTGCGGCCGCGGCATACCCAGAGGAGCCGTTGCGTCCCGGGATGGCGACGGTGATCGGCGTCATCGCCACCGACGCCACGCTCACCAAGGCGCAGTGCCAGAAGGTCAGCGGGCTCGGTCACGACGGACTCGCCCGCGCGCTCAACCCGGTGCACACGCTGCTCGACGGCGACACGTTGTTCACCCTCGCCACCTGCGAGCGGCCGGCCCCGGACCTGCCTGCGCTGCACGCGCTGATGGTGGCCGCCGGGGAGTGCGTGACCCGTGCGGTCGGCCACGCGGTCCTGGCCGCCGAGTCGGTCGCCAACGGGACGGTCGACCTCCGGTCCTACCGCGATGCCTTCCCGTCGGCTGTCAGGATGGGTTGATGGAACCCGACTGGAGCACACCCGAGGGACTCGCCGCGATCAAGGACGCGTTGGCCGCCACCATCGACGGTTGGGAGCCGCCGGTCGCGTATGCCGTGGGCATCAGCTCCGCGTCGTCGTCGCCAGAGCTGGAGTTCCCCCACGTCAACGCCCCTGGCGGGAGGCACGCCCTGCCCGCCGTCGTCCTGGCCAAGCTGCTCGGGCACGCCAACGGGTCGCAGACCTACGAGCTGTCCCGTCCGCAGCTCGAGGCGGCCGTGCAGACGCTGCGCCCCGCCGAGGCCTGCACCACGCTCGAGCATCCCAACCTCGCCGCCTGGCGGACCGTCCTCGCCGACCTCGACGCCAACCCGGCCCGCACTGCCCACGCGGTCTTCGTGGGACACCTCGACGACCCGGTCGAGTCGGAGGCCGACGCCACCCTGCGCACCCTGCTCTGACCGGGGAGCTCTGCGACTCGCGCCGATCGGCGCCACGTGGGGCAGGGAGCGACCGGGGGCTAGACCTCGACGTCCATGGAGTCGAAGGCGAGCTCGACCGTCTCGACGACCACGTCGGTGGACGCGGCATCCAGCGGGCTCAGCCGGTAGACGGCCGGGAAGGCGTTGCGGAACTTCCAGGTCAGGACGAGCTGACCGGTCCCGTCGAGCAGCTTGACGACGACGTTGCGGTCCACCGTGGGATCGCCGTTGCGGGCGGCCTCCCACCAGTTCCAGAGGTCGAGGTTGGCGGTCAGGCCACGGCTGAGCACCAGGTGCGAGTAGCTCGCCAGTCCGGGCTGCTTGCGCGGTTCGTTGGCCTTGTCGTTCCCCGACCGGTAGGCGATCTCGTCCAAGAGGGCCACCGGGAGGTCGACGTGGGAGAAGGACGCGTCGTCCGCGCCGGCGAAGTCGACGATGAAGTTCGAGCCCTCGAACGGGTCGGGGTGCGCAGCCATGAGCCGAGCGTCCCACCCGGGACCCCCACGCGGAACCCCAGAGCCCGATGTCGCCCGAGATCCCAGCTCTCGGGCCAGCTCCGGGGAAACCCCTCGCCCGAGATCCCAGCTCTCGGGCCAGCTCCTGGTCCTGAGGCCCGAGAGCTGGGATCTCGGAGACACGGGTCACCCCACGAGGTCGTGAAGAATGCGCATGAGCTCGCCGCGGCGGTGCGGGTCGGAGAGGTCTGCTGCGGTGATCCGGATGACCTTCCAGCCCATGCCCTCGAGGAGGCGCACCCGCTGGACGTCGTTCTGCCACTGTCGGCGGTCAGTCCGGTGTTGGTCGCCCTCGTACTCGACGATGACGCGAGCCTCCCGCCACAGGAAGTCCACCCGTGCGAGGAACTGGCCGTCCTCGGCATACACAGTGGCGTTCAGCTCTGGCTCAGGCAGGCCCGCCCGGCCGAAGGCGAGCCGGGCTCTCGTCTCCATCGGCGATCCGCTGCCGCTCCGGATGAGCGCGGCGGCGGCACGCGCCTTGCGTTGCCCCCTGGCTCTCGTGCCCTCCCCAGCGCGGACGAAGGCGGCCAGCAGGTCGGGATCACGCGTCGCGAATGCGTCTCCGGCGATGACGAGGTCCTCGACGGAGAGGCCGGGCAGCGGTGCGAGGTCGGCCCAGGTGGGGACCGGCGATGTGACCCTCAGCCCTCGGAGGACCTCCAGCGCGCGTCGCTCCAGGCCTCGATGGCCACGGACACCCGTCCGTCGCAGTGGCGTGCCCGGGGTGAGGACGTCGACCGGCTCCGTCAGGGCCCACGGGGTCGGCAGCGGGAGGCGCCAGAGCCGGGCGGCAGTCAGGTGGGAGAAGGCCGACCCGTTCGGGAGGATCAGCGACAGGTCGCGGACCCGGTCCTCGATGCTGCCCGCGGGTCGGCTGCTGCGCAGACCCCAGGACGGTCGCGCCAGGTCGCGCGCGTCGAGTCGGGACTGTGTGACCTGCTCCTGGCGTGCTTCGGCCACGGTGAACGCCCGATCGCGGAGCGCCGGGCAGTGGAGTCAACGGTCGAGGCACCCCGTGAGAGTGGCAAATCCGCGGCCCGCGACTCCGAGTTCTCCACAGGCGGCCGCGCGCGTCCGCCGAGATCCCAGCTCTCGCCCTACGGCAGGGTCCTGAAGCCCGAGAGCTGGGATCTCGGGGCAGTCCGGGAGCGGCGGCCTTAGCGGCCTAACGCCGCGAGCACCGACCCGTTTGCACTCTCCCCCTGAGAGTGCCAATAATGGCGTTAGCACTCTCACCATGAGAGTGACAATCCAGGCCAGTCAGGGCGAGGTCCGGGGACCGCGGCGACGTGAGCCGCGCAAGCCGGTCCGTCCGTCGCGGGCGCCCGCTGGCCATCGTTTACGTTTCGCGTGGGAGGAACCACCCGAATGGCCAAGATCATCGCTTTCGATGAAGAGGCTCGCCGCGGTCTCGAGCGGGGAATGAACATTCTCGCCGATGCCGTCCGCGTGACCCTCGGTCCGAAGGGCCGCAACGTCGTCCTCGAGAAGAAGTGGGGAGCCCCCACGATCACCAACGATGGTGTGTCCATCGCCAAGGAGATCGAGCTGGACGACCCGTACGAGAAGATCGGCGCAGAGCTGGTCAAGGAAGTTGCCAAGAAGACGGATGACGTCGCTGGCGACGGCACGACCACGGCCACCGTTCTCGCCCAGGCCCTCGTCAAGGAGGGTCTGCGCAACGTCGCCGCAGGCGCCAACCCGATGGCCCTCAAGCGTGGCATCGAGAAGGCCGTCGAGGCCGTCTCCGCCCAGCTGCTCGAGATGGCCAAGGACGTCGAGACCAAGGAGCAGATTGCTTCGACGGCCTCGATCTCTGCTGCTGACCCCCTGATCGGCGAGATGATCGCCGAGGCCATGGACAAGGTCGGCAAGGAAGGCGTCATCACCGTCGAGGAGTCCAACACCTTCGGCCTCGAGCTCGAGCTCACCGAGGGCATGCGCTTCGACAAGGGCTACATCAGCCACTACTTCGTCACCGACACCGAGCGCATGGAAGCGGTTCTCGAGGACGCCTACGTCCTCGTGGTCAACTCCAAGATCTCCGGCATCAAGGACCTGCTGCCCCTCCTCGAGAAGGTCATGCAGTCCGGCAAGCCGCTGCTCATCATCTCGGAGGACGTGGACGGCGAGGCCCTGTCGACCCTGGTGGTCAACAAGATCCGCGGCACCTTCAAGTCGGTTGCCGTCAAGGCTCCCGGCTTCGGTGACCGTCGCAAGGCCATGCTGGCCGACATCGCCATCCTCACCGGTGGCCAGGTCATCTCCGAGGAGGTCGGCCTCAAGCTCGATACCGCGGAGCTCGACATGCTCGGCCGCGCTCGCAAGGTCGTCGTCACCAAGGACGAGACGACCATCGTCGAGGGTGCTGGCGACGCCGACCAGATCCAGGGTCGCGTCAACCAGATCCGCGCCGAGATCGACAAGTCCGACAGCGACTACGACCGCGAGAAGCTGCAGGAGCGCCTGGCCAAGCTGGCCGGCGGTGTCGCAGTCATCAAGGCCGGTGCCGCGACCGAGGTCGAGCTCAAGGAGCGCAAGCACCGCATCGAGGATGCAGTGCGCAACGCCAAGGCTGCCATCGAGGAGGGGATCGTCGCCGGTGGTGGCGTGGCCCTGCTCCAGGCGACCAAGGCCGCGTTCGAGAAGCTCGAGCTCGAGGGTGACGAGGCCACCGGTGCGAACATCGTTCGCGTCGCAGCCTCCGCTCCGCTCAAGCAGATCGCGATCAACGCCGGCCTCGAGGGTGGCGTCGTGGCAGAGAAGGTCAGCACGCTCGATGCAGGGTGGGGCCTCAACGCCGCCACCGGCGAGTACGTCGACCTCATCGCCGCGGGCATCATCGACCCGGCGAAGGTGACGCGTTCCGCGCTGCAGAACGCCGCGTCGATCGCCGCGCTGTTCCTCACCACCGAGGCCGTCATCGCCGACAAGCCCGAAAAGGCTCAGGCGATGGCCCCCGGTGGCGACGAGATGGGTGGCATGGGCTTCTGAGTCCATTGGAGCTGCTCCGACCAAGCTGACGCACTCCTTCGTCGCGCGTCAGCCGGGTCGGTCGTCACAGATCCGCCAAGGGCGGCTCACCTTCGGGTGGGCCGCCCTTCGGCTTTGTGCCCCACTGGACAGGTATGCCGTGTAGAACGGTCTCGTGCCGACTCACCTCCCCGCGGGGCCCCTGACGCTGGGGCCGCTGCTCCGCTACATCGGTGAGACATCGGCGACGGTCTGGGTCCAGACGCGAGACTCCGCCGTGGTGCGGGTGCGGGCTTTCGACCGGGAGTGGTCGGTGCCCACCTTCGGTGCGCACGATCGGCACTACGCCCTCGTCGTCGTCGACGGCCTGGAGCCCGGCACGGCCAGCGACTACGCCGTCGACATCGACGGCGAGCAGGTGTGGCCGCAGGCCGAACCGGACCATCCTGACCTCCCGGCGAGCCGGATCAGGACCCTGCTGCACAGCGAACCCACCCGGCTGGCGTTCGGGTCGTGCCGCACGACCGTCCCGCACGACGCCGAGGGCAATGCCAGCAACGGCGTGGACGCCCTGCGTGCATACGCGTACCACCTGAGCCGGCCCGAGCGGGACGAGAAGGACTGGCCCCACCTCGTCTGCTTCCTCGGCGACCAGGTGTACGCCGACGAGACCAGCGAGCAGATGCAGGAGTTCATCGCCTCGCGGCGCAGCCTCGACGAGCCGCCCGGTGAGGAGCTGAAGGACTTCGAGGAGTACTCCCACCTGTACTTCCTGGCCTGGAGCGACCCGCTGAACCGCTGGCTGCTCTCGACCCTGCCGAGCGCGATGATCTTCGACGACCACGACATCCGCGACGACTGGAACACCTCGCAGAGCTGGAAGCGCGAGATCAACCAGACGTCCTGGTGGCACCAGCGGATCGTCGGTGGGCTCGCCTCCTACTGGGTCTACCAGCACGTCGGCAACCTCTCGCCCGAAGAGCTGGCGCACGACGAGGTGTGGCAGCAGATCGTGGCCCACGCGGACGGCGGTTCGACCGGTGAGCTCGACCTGACCCGCGTGCTGGACGACCTGGCCGAACGCGTCGACAGCCAGCCCGAGACCTACCGCTGGAGCTACAGCCGAGACCTCGGGGAGTCCCGGCTCGTGGTGGTGGACTCCCGCGCGGCCCGCGTGCTGGAGCCGGAGCGGCGCTCGATCCTCGACGACGACGAGCTGGAGTGGCTGGACGGTCAGCTGCGCGGCGACGTGGACCACCTCTTCATCGGCACGTCGCTGCCGTTCTTCATCGCGCAGGGCATCCACGACCTCGAGGCGATCAACGAGGCGATGGCCACCGGGGCCTGGGGGCCGCGCGTCGCGAAGTGGGGCGAGAAGATGCGCCGCGCCGTCGACCTCGAGCACTGGGCGGCGTTCCAGGACGGCTTCGCGGCGGTGCTCGCCATGGTGGTGGAGGTCGCCAGCGGCAAGCGGGGCCGTCGGCCCGGCACGATCACGTTCCTGTCCGGTGACGTGCACAACTCCTACGTCACGCAGATCCCCGCCGGCCAGCTCCCGGCCGGCAGCAGCGCGGTCCTCCAGGCCGTCTGCTCACCGATCCGCAACCCCCTGCCCCGACAGGTCCGCATCGCCCAGGCGGTGCTGGGCAAGGGCCTCGCCCGGCCACTGGCCTTCCTGGTGAACCGCACCGACAAGGTGCCCAACGCGCCATACCGGTGGGACGTCACCGATGGTCCGTGGTTCGACAACAACCTGGCCACGCTCGAGGTGCGCGGGCGGGGACTCGTGATCCGTTGGGAGGCGGGGGAGGTCAGCGGCGACCGCTTCGACGCGCCCGATCTGCGACGAGTTGCCCGGGTTGTCGTCCACTGACTCTCGGGGTCCGCAGGGGTCCGGCTCTCAGGGTCGGCTCAGGGGCAGGTGGGGGTGGTACCTGAGGGTGGAAGCATGGGGGCAATCTCTAGCGTTGACATCGTGAAAACCACTGCCATGACTTCGGGAGCACCGATGACCGCCACGCCCCCCACCACCGCCACCTCGACGACGGACAGCCCGTCGTCGGCGACCCCCGCCGCCCGGGTCGTCGACTTGCACAAGGTCTACGGCAAGGGAGAGGCGCAGGTTCGCGCCCTCGACGGCGTCAGCATCGACATCGCGCGCGGAGAGTTCACCGCAATCATGGGCCCCTCCGGCTCGGGCAAGTCGACGATGATGCACTGCGCGGCCGGCCTCGACGCGGTGACCTCTGGTGAGGTCTACATCGGGGACGTCGACATCACCCGGCTCAAGGACAAGGCGCTGACCCTCCTGCGTCGCGACCGGATCGGGTTCGTCTTCCAGGCCTTCAACCTCATCCCCACGCTCAACGCGGAGGAGAACATCCTGCTGCCTCTCGCCATCGCCGGGCGCACGCCGGACCCTGCCTGGTTCGACACCGTGATCGACACCGTCGGCCTGCGTGACCGGCTCAGCCACCGGCCGAGCGAGCTCTCCGGTGGCCAGCAGCAGCGCGTCGCCTGCGCGCGGGCGCTGGTCAGCAAGCCCGAGATCGTCTTCGCCGACGAGCCCACCGGCAACCTCGACTCGACGTCGGGGGCCGAGGTGCTGGGGTTCCTGCGCCGCAGCGTCGACGAGTTCGACCAGACCATCGTCATGGTCACCCACGACGCCAATGCCGCCGCCCACACCGACCGCGTGGTCTTCCTCGCGGACGGCAAGGTCGTCGACGAGATGCGTGAGCCCACTGCCGAGAAGATCCTCGAGCGGTTGGCGCACCTGTCCGCGCAGGCCGGCGCCTGACATGTTGCGTGCCAGCTGGAAGAGCCTGATGGGCCGCAAGCTGCGGCTGTTCATGAGCGCCTTCGCCATCATCCTCGGCGTCTCGTTCGTCTCGGGATCGCTGATCTTCACCGACACGCTCGGGAAGGCCTTCAGCGGGATCGTCGACACCGTCGGCGACGTTGTCGTGCGCCCCGACAGCGTGAGCGGCGACTTCGACAGCGCCCCTTCGTCGGCCACCATGCCGGGGGCCATGGTCCGCGACCTCGCGTCCGTGCCCGGGGTGGCCCGTGCCGACGGCAACGTCACCGACCCCACCACCTTCGTCGTGTCCACGAAGGGCAAGCTGATCGGCGGTCAGGGTGCCCCGGGGTTGGGCCTGTCCTGGAACGACGCACCGACGGCGGCGGGTGAGCCCCCGGCATACATCAAGCAGGGGCGCTCGCCCAACAGGAAGGGTGAGGTCGTCCTCGACGCCGGCACGGCGGAGCGAGCCGGCTACAGGATCGGCGACGAGGTCACGCTGGCCACCAGCAGCCCGACGCCGATCGTCCGCGCCACCCTGGTGGGGCTCGCCGAGTTCAAGTCGGGTCTCGTGGGCGCGACCCTCACCTTCTTCGACACCAAGACCGCCCAGGAGCTGTACCTCGGTGGCAGGGACGAGTACACCGACGCGTGGGTCACGGCCAAGGACGGCGTCAGCCAGGAGGACCTCGCCAAGGCCGTCCAGGCCAAACTGCCCAAGGGCTACGAGGCCGTCACCGGCAAGGCCGTCGCCAAGGAGTCGCAGAACTCGATCAACCAGGCGCTGTCGTTCATCAACACGTTCTTGCTGGTCTTCGCCGGGATCGCGCTGTTCGTCGGGTCGTTCCTCATCGTCAACACCTTCTCGATCCTGGTCGCCCAGCGCAGCCGCGAGCTCGCGTTGTTCCGCGCCCTCGGCGCCGCTCGCAAGCAGGTGACGCGGTCGGTGCTCTTCGAGGCTTTCGTCGTCGGTCTCGTCGGTGCGACGCTGGGACTCGGCCTCGGCTTCGTCCTGGCCCTGGGGATCAAGGCGCTGTTCGCGCAGTTCGGTCTGGACCTCAGCGGGTCACCTCTCGTCTTCGAGTGGACCACCGCCATGTGGTCGTATGCCGTGGGGCTGCTCGTGACGATGGTCGCCGCCTACCTGCCCGCGCGCCGCGCCGGCAAGATGCCGCCGGTGGCCGCGATGCGCGACGACGTGGCCCTGCCCGAGTCGGCGCTGCGCTGGCGCCTGCTGGTGGGCACCGTGCTCATGGTCGGTGGGCTGGTGGCCGGCTACCTCGGTGCCTTCACCGACATCGACCACTCGGCGCTCTACGTCGGTGGTGGTGTCTTCGGGCTGCTGCTCGGCGTGGCGCTGACGAGTCCGGTGATCGGCCGTCCGGTGATCGCCGCCTGTGGCTTCGTCTACCGACGGTTGTTCGGCACGGTCGGGGTGATGGCCGAGCAGAACGCCGTCCGCAACCCGCGTCGCACCGCGGCCACGGCCTCGGCCCTGATGATCGGCCTGACCCTGGTGTCGATGATGTCGGTGTTCGGGGCGTCGGCCAAGGCGAGTGTCGACAAGTCGATCGCGCAGAACTTTGTCGCCGACTACGTCGTGTCCAACGCGATCGGTCAGCCGTTCTCGTCTGCGATCACGGCCGAGGTGGCCAAGGTCCCGGGCGTCGAGGTGGCCACCCCGGTGCGCTACACCGTGTTCAAGAAGGGCGGGGACACCCAGTTCGCCGCCGCGGTCGACCCGGCGACGTTCGCTCGGGCCGTGCCCATAGAGGTCCTGCAGGGCAAGCTGTCCGGCCTCACCGGAAACACCGTCATGCTCACCGACAAGTCCGCCAAGGAGCTGGATCTGGGGCTCGGTGACACCGTCAAGGCCTCGATCGCCGCCGGCAAGGAAGCCAGCTACACCGTCGCCGCCATCTACAAGTCGATGGAGGCCATGGACATCCCCGTGCTGACCTCGATCGCGACCGCCACCGCGAACGGACGGCCGGAGCAGGACAGCCTGACGTTCGTCGTGCGTCAGCCCGGGGCCGACAAGGCGGCCATCGAGGCCGGCATCGACAAGGTCATCGCCGACCTGCCGACCGTCACCCTCAAGGACCAGGACGCGTTCGCGGCAGAGCAGCGCAAGCCGATCGACCAGCTGCTCTACATGATCTACGCCCTGCTCGGCCTGGCCGTCATCATCGCGGTCCTGGGCATCGTCAACACCCTGGCCCTGTCGGTGATCGAGCGGACCCGCGAGATCGGGCTGCTGCGGGCCGTCGGGCTCAGCCGCCGCCAGCTGCGGACGATGCTGCGGCTGGAGTCGGTCGCGATCGCCCTGCTGGGAGCCGTCCTCGGCGTGCTTCTGGGCCTCGGCGCCGGCTGGGGTCTGCAGCGCTCGCTGGCCGACGACGGCATCGATGTGCTGGCGATCCCCGTCCCGCAGCTGGCGATCTTCGTGGCGCTGGCCGGTGTGGTGGGCGTGCTCGCGGCCCTCTGGCCCGGACGTCGGGCCTCCCGGCTCGACGTGCTCAAGGCCATCACCACGGAGTAGTCGGTCGACCGCGTGACGCGTGGCCCGGACCAGCACGGTCCGGGCCGCGCCCTCACCGCAACGCGACGTCAGCTGAACATCCGCAGCGTCTGCGCCTCGGTCTCGGCGTAGTGCGCTCCCGCGGCGGCCAGCACGCCGCCGATCGAGTCGAGCGAGGCGCGCACCTGCTTCTGGGTGCCCTGCCACTCGGCGACCAGGGACTGGAACCGCGCGGACGCCGTGCCGGTCCACGCCCCCTGCAGGCCGTTGAGCCGCGCCATCATCGCCGTGACCTGGCCGTCGATCTCGCTGGAGATCCGGGCGATGTCGCCCGACGCGGCGTGGATGCGCTCGGTGTCCACCGTGAACTGTGCCGACATGGTTGTCCTCCTGACCCGTGCGGTGCCCCCATGACATCCGCCTGCGTCGAGGCTAGGCACCGGGGCGAGGTCGGCCCGGGGTTATCCACAGGGCCGACCATGGCGCGGTAGCGTCAGCCGGGTGACGATCTGGATCGACCCGCCCGCCTGGCCCGCCCACGGTCGGCTGTGGTCCCACCTCGTCAGCGACACGTCCTATGACGAGCTCCACGATTTCGCTGCGGCCCAAGGGATCCCGCGCCGCGGGTTCGAGGGCGACCACTACGACGTGCCCCAGGAGAGCTATGCCGCCCTGGTCGCTGCCGGCGCCGCCCCGGTCGACGGGCGGGAGGTCGTGCGGATCCTGCAGCGGAGCGGCCTGCGGATCCAGAAGCGCAAGCACGAGCGCGTCGTGCGGGCGGTGCCAGGCGCGTCCTGGCTGCCGCCGGGTTCGCGGGCCGACGTCATCGCCTCCCGTCAGGACGACCCGCCCGCCAACACCGTCCTGGTGCGGCTGGCCCTGGTGCGCGGGCAGGACCTGCTCGTCGTCGAGCGGTCGGACAGTGGCTGGGACCTGCCATCCCGAGCCGTGCGGGACCAGACGCCGGCGGAGGCGCTTGCTGCACTCGTCGAGGACGTGATGGGCTTACCGATCTCCTTGTCGCCGACGCTGCTGGGCTACGTCCGCAACACCGTGCCGTCACCCGACCCCGGCTATCCGTGGCCGGTCCCCAAGGCGTGCTTCGCCGTCTACTCCGACCGGCTCGCGCAGGGAGATGAGCCGAGCCATGCCACCTGGTTGGCACTCGATCGCGCGGAATCCGAACTGTCGCAGCGTCATTGGTGGCCCTTGACCGAGAGGCTGGACCGTGGCTGATCCGGGGGACCGACTCGTCGCCGCGGTTTCCGGAGCGACCTTCGCCGACGGCTCGGTGGCCGACGTCGAGCTGTGGGCGTCGACCGTGCCGGCTGCCGACGACAGCGTCTTCGTGGCCACGGTGGTGGTGACCGATGCGATCGATCGGTATGCCGTGGCCTACAGTCCGCGGCGCCGCGAGTGGAGCATTCCGGGCGGCTGGCGAGAGCCCGGTGAGTCGGTGGTCGAGTGCGCACTTCGTGAGGTCGAGGAGGAGACCGGCCTGCGGCTGGACCCGGCGACCCTGCGGGTCTTCGCGCACGAGGACTACACCCCCGTCTCCCGTCACGGGCTGTGGCCCGAGGGCGGAGGGTCGATGCAGGTCTTCCGTGCGCGGATCCCTGTGGTGGGAAGCGATCTCGCCGCGTCCGAGCCGGACGCGGTCGACCCGAAGTGGGTGAGTGCCGAGGAGTTCGAGGCCCTGTCAGGGCGGCAGTTCTGGTGGCCCCTGGTGGCTGCGGCCATGACCGCGGAACCCTGACGGGCTTCAGCCGGTGAGCAGGCTCAGCTCGGCCGCGAGGTTGGTGCGGGCGGCGTCCTCCCAGTTCTCCCGGGCGAACGCCGTGGCGTAGATCGACTCGCGGTCGATGAAGGGTCGCAGGATCGCCGCCCGGGCGGACGCGAAGACGTCGTCGGGCACGGCGGCATACTCCTGGCGCACCTGGACGGTGTACTCGTCGTAGCGACCACGCGGGGCGCTGAGGATCCACAGGTCGGCGTCGTGGAAGGCGGCGGCCAGTCCGTCGTGGGCCAGCTCGTGGGTCTGCGTGGCGAGGACGAGGTCGCGCACGACCTCGATGTCGTCCTCCGCGAAACCGAGAGCGCTGAGGTCGCGGACGGCCAGCTCGGCGCTGTGGATCTCGTTGTCACCGGGGGCCGTCGTGGGGTCGTAGACCGCATCGTGGAACCATCCGGCCATCCGGCCCAGTGCTGCCTCACGAGCGGAGATGACGTGGGCGCGCTCCAGGTCCTCGAGTGCCCAGAACAGCTCCACGAGGTGTCGTGTCGTGTGATAGCTGCGGTGCTCCTCGTCGAGCCTGCGCACCAGGTCGGACCCGATCGCCAGGACGGCGTCCGAGTGCGCGCTCGGGGCGAGCTCGGCGACGTCGAGCTTCCACCACGTGATGAGGGCCGGCACGGGCCGAGTCTGACAGAGCCCGGGCCCGCTCGGGCCTGAGTCGCGCGACACGGGCCTGGCTAGGGCCGTTGCGCGAGCTCGGCGGGCAGCGGCTCGGCGTGGACGACGGTGAGGGCCGAGACGGCTCGGGTCAGCACGACGTAGAGCCGCCGCAGCCCGGTGCGCTGGTCGGGCTCGGCGGCGGCGATGGCGGCCGGCTCGACGACGATGACCCGGTCGAACTCGAGGCCCTTGGCGACGGTGGCCGGCACGACGTCGACCTGGTGGTCGATGTCGCCGTGGTCCTGCCCGAGCACGCCGTGGTCGATGCCTTGGCGGGCCAGGGCCTTGGACACCTCGGCCACCAGGTCGTCAGGGGCGATGACGCCGATCGACCCCGGCTCGACGAGCTCGCCGGCCACGACGTCGGCGGTGCGCGCCAGGAGGTCGCCGGACGTCACGGCGACGAGGTCGAGCCGACCTCGGTTGTCGCGGACCGACACGGGGGCGCCGAGGCCCGGCGCCATGTGGGGGAGCAGCTGGGCGGCGTACTCGATGACGCTCGCCGGGACACGGAAACCCCGGTCGAGGACCTCGACGTGGCTGCCGGACTTGCCCAGGTGGTGCAGTGAGGACTCCCACGAGTCGGTGGCCCACGGCGTCGTCCCCTGGGCGATGTCGCCCAGCACCGTCGCCGCACCGGTCGAGCACCGCCGGCCGACAGCCCGCAGCTGCATGGGGGACAGATCCTGCGCCTCGTCGAGGACGACGTGCCCCAACGACGGTGTGCGGGCGATGTGGTCTCCGAGCTCGTCAAGCAGCACGGTGTCGGGCCGTGACCAGCGGACGGTCCCCTTGGAGCGAGCCGGGTTGTCCCACAACAGGATCCGGCGCTCGTCGTCGGTCAGCAGGTCCTGCGAGTGGCGCGCCAGCACGTCGGGGTCGGATAGCAGGGAGAACAGCACGGCCTTGGCGTCGAGCGCCGGCCACAGGGTCGAGACGTACTTCTTCACGATCGCGCTGCGGGCCACCTGGTCCTGCACGCGGTCGTCGGGTGAGTCGCCCGCGCCCTCCATCTGCAGGAGGACCGCGTGGGCGAGTCGCTGGGGCAGCATCTGGCGCGCCGCGTCGTAGCGCACGCCCCTCGCCTTCAGCTCGTCCAGGATCTCGTTGACCTCGTATGCCGGGACCCGCCACTTGCGCACGCCCCTGGGCACCACGAGTGGTTCGGTCGCGCGCTGCACCGCCGACCACACGGCATACCGGAGCACCTCGGCGAGGCGTGCATCGCCTTTGAGCACAGCGGTTTCGGTGCTGTCGGCGCCACGGACGGGCACGGACGCGACCAGTTCCTCGATCGTGGTGTGGCCGACGGCCACCTCCCCGAGGGCCGGCAGGACGGCGCCGATGTGTTCGAGGAAGGCACGGTTCGGGCCGATCACGAGGACCCCGGACCGGGCGAGGCGGTCGCGGAAGGCATAGAGCAGCCAGGCGGCTCGGTGCAGGCCCACGGCGGTCTTGCCCGTGCCCGGCGCCCCTTGGACGCAGATCGTCTGGTCTGCCCCTGCGCGGACGATCTCGTCCTGCTCGGGCTGGATGGTGGCGACGATGTCGCGCATCGGCCCGACGCGAGGACGCTCGATCTCCTCGGCCAGGATCTGGCTTCGGATGTCGTGCTCGGCCCGGTCCTGGAGGTGCTCGTCCTCGTAGGCCGTGATCGCGCCGTGGTCCAGCCCGAACCGGCGCCGGAGCACCACGCCCATCGGCTCGGTCCGCGAGGCGCGATAGAACGCTGTCGACATCCCGGCGCGCCAGTCGATGACCAGCGGGTCGCCGGCCGAGTCCGCGACGTGGCGACGCCCGATGTACCACCGCTCGTCGGTGTCGGTGTCGATCCGGCCGAAGAACAGCGTGGTCGACGGGTCGTCCTGGAGTGAGGCGGCCCGCAGGTGCAGCGTGCGGGCGAGGTGCTCGGCGGAGATCGGGTCGTGCGCCTGGATCTTCAGCGACAGGGTCTGCTCGCGCATCCGGGTGAGGGCTTCGCGCGCGGCGACGAGGTAGTCCTGCTCGCGCCTGAGTTCGGGGGCTGGCGCGGGTGCAGACACAAGGGTCTACCTTGCCACCGAGCGACCCCCGCGTCGAACGGTTTGTATCAACAGCTGGTGCGTCAGCCGCCGGTGCGGTGACCGATGCGGTGACGGATGCAGTGATGGCCGGGCCGGGCGCTCTCGGAAAGGAGACGAGGCGCCCGGCCCGGCCGGGGGAGGACCAACCGTCAGTTGGTCGCCGCCGCCTTGGCCACGAGCGTCGCGGTGAGGTTGAGCTGCTTGCCGTTGCGCAGCACGGTGAGGGTCACCTTGTCGCCCACGGCGCGTTCGCGGATGTTGGCCACGAGCGACAGCGCCGAGTCGACCCGCTCGGAGTCGACGGCGGTGACCACGTCGCCCTTCTGGAGGCCGGCGTCGGCCGCCGGGGTGTTGGCCGAGATCGCGGTGATCTCGGCGCCGGCGCGCTGGCTGGTGCCGTCGGAGGCCGTGCCGTCCCCGAGGCTGACCCCGAGGAAGGCGTGCTCCGCCTTGCCGGACATGATGAGCTGCGAGGCGATGCTCTTGGCCTCGTTGGCCGGGATGGCGAACCCGATGCCGATGCTTCCGCTCTGGCTGCTGCTCGACGAGCCGAGGCTGGCGATGGCGGAGTTGATGCCGATCAGCTGGCCCGAC
This sequence comes from Pedococcus sp. P1_H8, assembly GCF_056405175.1. Lineage (NCBI taxonomy): Bacteria > Bacillati > Actinomycetota > Actinomycetes > Micrococcales > Intrasporangiaceae > Pedococcus > Pedococcus sp. P1_H8. The sequence continues at coordinate 240,640 of NZ_JBFUCP010000008.1, read as the reverse complement.
GCGTTGACGAGCGCGCCACCGGAGTTGCCCGGGTTGATGGCCGCGGAGGTCTGGATCGCGTTGGTCACGACGGAGTTGCCGTCGGTGCTGGTCTGGGGCTGGCTGTCCTGGCCGGGCAGGCTCTGGCCGAACGGGTCCTGCTGCTGGCTGTCGTCCTCGGCGGCGGTGGTGACCGGGCGGTTCAGCGCGCTGACGATCCCGGTGGTGACGGTCCCGGCGAGGCCCAGCGGGTTGCCGATCGCCATGACCGGGTCGCCCACCTTGATGTCGTCGGAGTTGCCGATCGCGATCGGCTTGAGGTCGTTCGGGGCGCTGCTCAGGGTGATGACGGCCAGGTCGGTGCTGGGGTCGGTGCCCGCGATGGTGGCCTTGTAGGTGCGTCCGTCGTTGAGGGTCACCGTGATGCTGGCGTTCGAACCGGCGCCGCTCACCACGTGGTTGTTGGTGAGGATGTGGCCCTTGGCGTCGATGACGACGCCGGACCCCTGTGCCTCGCTCTGGCCCGACTTCACGGTGATGGCGACGACGCTCGGGGCGACGGCGGCCGCGGTGGCGGTCCAGTTGGGGTTGGTGGCAGAGGCCTGGACCACCGGGCCGGCGTCCGTGCCGCGGCCCAGGGTCGACGTGCTCGCAGCGGAGGAGGACTGCGAACCGTCGGTCAGCTGGGCCGCGGCGTAGGTGCCGCCGCTCGCGAGGAGGGCGGCGAGCGCCGCGACGGCGGTGAGTTCCGTCAGTCGACGCCGTTTGCCCGGCTGGGCAGGCTCTGCCCCGTCCCGAGTGGGAAAGGATGGGGGCGGCCCAGCCGGAGTCTGGGAGAACGGCGGGTATGCCGGGGAGGCACCCGCCGCCGGAAGTGTTGGATTTCCTGCTACGCCCGGAAGTGTTGGATCTCCTGCTACGCCCGGAAGTGTTGGATCTCCTGCTACGCCGGGAAGTCCGAGCGCCGCGTGGTCGCGCGGGAGCTCCCGGGTGCGGCCGTCAGGGGTCGTGATCTCCTGCGTCTGGCCGAACCAGACCGGGGCCGTCGGCTGTTGGGGAGGCTGCGCGCCGTCACCGGTGGTGTCCGGTCGGGTGTCCGGGTGGATCTGGGTCATGGCGTTCGCGCTCCTTGGTGTGGCTTGGTGACCCTGAGTCAACCGGCCCAACGTCAAGGGGTGCTGGGCGCTGCCTGAGAGTTGCCTGTGGGCAGCTCCACGATGAACGTGGCACCGCCGCCGGGGGTCTGGGCAACGCCGATCCGTCCCTGGTGCGAGTTGACGATGGCCGCGGCGATGGCCAGCCCGAGACCGTTGCCGCCACCGGTGCCGCGCACCCGCGACGGGTCGGCGCGGTAGAACCGCTCAAAGACCTTGCGGGCCTTGTCGGGATCGACTCCCGGCCCGTGGTCGCGCACTTCGACAACGATGTGCTGGTCGGATTCCCTTGTGCCCACAGCGATTTCGAGAGGTGAGCCACTTGGGGTGTGGTTGAGGGCGTTGGAGACGAGGTTGGCCAGGAGCTGGCGCAGCTTGGCGTCGTCCCCGGGCGCCACCGTCGGACCCAACGGCCCGGACAACCCGGAGACGGCGATCTGGCGGGTGGGATCGATGGCGCGGGCGTCCTGCGCGGCGTCAGCCGCGAGCACCGTCACGTCGACCGGCGCGAAGCGCAGCGGTCGCTGGTCGTCCAGGCGGGCCAGCACGAGCAGGTCCTCCACCAGACCGCCCATCCGGGTGGCCTCGCCCTCGATCCGCGTCATCGCGCTGGCCACGTCGGCCGGCTCGCTGACGGCGCCCTGGCGGTAGAGCTCGGCGTAGCCCCGCACCGCCGCGAGCGGGGTGCGGAGCTCGTGCGAGGCGTCCGCGACGAACTGCCGCATCCGCTCCTCGGAAGCCTCACGGGCGGCGAAGGACTGCTCGATCTGGGCCAGCATCACGTTGAGCGAGCGGGACAGCGAGGTGACCTCGTCCTTGGCGGTGCGGGTGGGGATGCGGCGCGCGAGGTCACCGTCGGCGATCGCGGCGGCGGTGTCCTCGATCTGGCGCAGGGGACGGAAAGCCCGGTGCACGGCATACCAACCCACGAGGCCCATCGCGCCGAGAACGACGAGACCGATGAGCAGCTCCACGAGGATCAGCCGGTTCACGGTGTGGTTGACGTCGTTGAGGGGAACGGCGACGACGAACGTGGCAGACCCTCCGCCGATGCTGCCGGCCACCGCCCGCCACTTGAGGGGTGAGTCGACAGATCCGATCGTGAAGGGCTTGCCATTGCGGACGCGTGCGTCGGCGAGGGGGAGGGCGCCGACCCGGGGCAGGGCATCGGCCGTGCTGGATCGCACCGTGATCGGGTCCTCGCCGTCGGTCGGCACGAGGACGAAGGCGTAGTTGCTCGGCAGCCTGGCGTTGCTGCTGCCCCGGACGACGGCCGACAGGGCCTGCCGGGCGATCGGCGCCGCCGCGATGCGCAGGTCGGTGTCGATCCGGCTCATCAGGTCACGTCGCATGAGGGCGGCGGTGGCGCCGGCGGTGAGCGTCAGGGCGGCGAGCAGCAGGGTCAGCAGCACCGCGACAAGGCGCACCCGGAGCGGGAGGTCCTCCAGGCGCTGCCGGACGCGGTCTCCGGTCGACTCCTTTGCCGGACCGGCGACAACCGTCGCGGGAACCGTCCCTGCCGCGGACGTTGGCGTTCCCACTAGGCCTCCGGCGGCTTGCGCAGCACGTAGCCGACGCCGCGCTTGGTGTGGATCAGCGGCGGCACACCCTCGAGGTCGATCTTGCGGCGCAGGTAGGAGATGTAGGACTCGACGATGCCGCTCTCGCCGCGGAAGTCGTAGTCCCAGACGTGGTCGAGGATCTGGGACTTCGACAGGACCCGGTTGGGGTTGAGCATGAGGTAGCGCAGGAGCTTGAACTCGGTGGGGGACACGTCGATCGAGCGGCCTCCCCGGCTCACCTCGTGGGAGTCCTCGTCGAGCTCGAGGTCCTCGAAGCGCATCGAGGCCCCTTCGTCCACCTCGCCCCTGGTGCGCCGCAGCACCGCGCGGATCCGGGCGACGACCTCCTCGAGGCTGAACGGCTTGGTGACGTAGTCGTCGCCGCCGACGGTGAGCCCCTTGATCTTGTCGTCGACCGAGTCGCGCGCGGTGACGAACACGATGGGCAGCTGGCGACCGGTGTCCCGCAGCTTGCGGGTCACCGTGAAGCCGTCCATGTCCGGGAGCATCACGTCGAGGACGACCAGGTCGGGTTCGTGGACGGTCGCGAGGTGGAGGGCCGTGGCGCCGTCGGCAGCCACGTGCACCTCGAAACCCGCGAAGCGCAGTGAGGTGGCGAGCAGCTCGCGGATGTTGGGCTCGTCCTCGACGACGAGGAGACGGGCCTCGGGGTGCGCAGTGGTCACGCCTCAGTGTCCGTGCGGAGTCTGGGAGTTTCCTGTATGCCGTCTGGGCGAGTCGGGAGTGAGTGACGGGTCAGGCGGTGGCGTCGACGTCGTCGGCGTCGACGATGCGGTAGGAGTAGCCCTGCTCGGCGAGGAAGCGCTGGCGGTGCGCGGCGAACTCGGCATCCACGGTGTCACGGGAGACGACCGTGTAGAAGTGTGCGGTCCGTCCGTCCCCCTTGGGGCGCAGCACCCGGCCGAGCCGTTGGGCCTCCTCCTGGCGGGAGCCGAAGGTGCCGGACACCTGGATGGCCACGCTGGCTTCCGGGAGGTCGATCGAGAAGTTCGCGACCTTCGACACCACGAGCAGGCTGATCTCGCCGACGCGGAAGGCCTGGAAGAGCTTCTGGCGCTGGGCGACCGGTGTCTCACCGGTGATGACGTCGGCGTCGAGCCGCTCGGACAGCTCGGCCAGCTGGTCGAGGTACTGGCCGATGACCAGGGTGGGCTCGCCGCGGTGCTGGGCCACGATGCGCTCGACGACGGGGTTCTTGACCGGGCTGCACGAGGACAGCCGATAGCGGTCCTCCGGCTCCGCCACGGCATACGCGAGGCGATCGGCATCGGGGAGGGTGACGCGCACCTCCACGCAGTCGGCGGGCGCGATGTAGCCCTGCGCCTCGATGTCCTTCCACGGAGCGTCGTAGCGCTTGGGGCCGATGAGGGAGAACACGTCCGCCTCGCGGCCGTCCTCACGCACCAGGGTCGCGGTGAGCCCGAGCCGGCGACGGGCCTGGAGGTCTGCGGTCATCCGGAAGATCGGGGCCGGGAGCAGATGCACCTCGTCGTAGATGATCAGGCCCCAGTCGCGGGCGTCCAGCAGGTCGAGGTGGGTGTAGACGCCCTTCCGGCGGGTGGTGAGCACCTGGTAGGTCGCGATGGTCACCGGTCGGATCTCCTTGCGGGCACCGGAGTACTCGCCGATCTCCTCGTCGGTGAGCGAGGTGCGCTTGAGCAGCTCGTCGCGCCACTGCCTGGCCGACACCGTGTTGGTCACGAGGATCAGGGTGGTCGCCTTGGCCACGGCCATGGCGCCCGCGCCGACGAGGGTCTTGCCGGCGCCACAGGGCAGGACGACGACCCCCGACCCGCCGTGCCAGAACCCGTCGACCGCCTGCTGCTGGTAGGGCCGCAGGGCCCAGTCGGCGTTGTCGAGGGCGATCGGGTGGGCCTCCCCGTCGACGTAGCCGGCCTCGTCCTCGGCCGGCCAGCCGACCTTGAGCAGCTCCTGCTTGAGGTGGCCGCGTTCCGAGGGGTGCACGACGACGCGGTCGGCGTCGAGGCGCTCACCGATCAGCGGCTTGATCTTCTTGTGCCGCAACACTTCCTCGAGCACCGGCCGGTCGGTGGTGCGCAGCACCAGGCCGTGCTCGGGATCCTTCTCCAGCGTCAGCCTGCCGTAGCGATCCATCGTGTCGGCGACGTCGACGAGCAACGCGTGCGGCACGGCATACCGGCTGAAGGTGATGAGGGCGTTGACCACCTGCTCGGCGTCGTGACCTGCTGCGCGCGCGTTCCACAGGCCCAGCGGGGTCACCCGGTAGGTGTGGATGTGCTCGGGGGCGCGCTCGAGCTCGGCAAACGGGGCGATCGCCCGGCGCGCCTCCTCGGCGCGGGGGTGGTCGACCTCCAGCAGCAGCGTCTTGTCGCTCTGGACGATCAGGGGGCCATCAGGCATGACCTAGTACGACGAGTCGTAGGTCGTGGTGCCACTCGTCACGGCGAACGCGATGACCAGGCCGACGGCGATCACGGACAGCGCCAGCCCCACGCCGAAGGCGATCCAGCCCCACTTGGTGAACTTGGCCGACGCGGTCGGGTCGTCCTTCTTGGTCGCCGCGATGATGCCGAAGACCAGCGCGACGATGCCGAAGCCGCAGCCGAGCGTGGTCAGGCCCGAGACCACGAGGAGGGCGATGGTGTTGCCACTGAGCGACCGCGGTGTGGCATAGGTGGGAGCGCCGTAGCCCGGAGCGCCGTACACCGGTGCGCCGTAGGGCGGAGCGCCGGGGGGCGGAGGACCTGCGTAGCCCCCTTGGACCTGACCCTGGGTGGGGTACTGCTGACCCCCGTAGGGGTTCGGCTGTCCCGCTCCGGGAGCGCTGGCGTACGGGTTGGGCGGCGGTCCGGGCGGTGCGGGCTGCGCAGGCGGGCTCGCCGGGGAGGCGGGCGCCGACGGGATCGGCGGCACTTCCTGGGTCTGGTTGGTCTCGATCGGCGCCGTGGGGTCGCGGAACTCGGGGGTCTCGTCGTTGCGTGGTGTGTCGCTCATCGTGCGTCCCTTCGGGCGTCGCCTGCGTTCGGATGCAAATCTAACCCTTGCCGCGGGGGACCGTTCCCCAGTCCGGGAATGGCAGGATCAGACCGTGACCATCGGACTGCCCCAACGCGAACCGAACCCGGAGCTACCGAGCCGGGTCACTATCTACGAGGTCGGCCCACGCGACGGTCTGCAGAACGAGAAGTCGATCGTCCCGGCTGCCGTGAAGGCAGAGTTCATCCGCCGACTGGCGGCCGCCGGGCTCGAGACGATCGAGACGACCTCCTTCGTCCCGCCGACGTGGGTGCCCCAGCTCGCCGATGCCCGTGAGGTGCTGGCCGACCTCGGGGACCTCGGCCGCGGCGCCCACCGACCGGTGCTCGTGCCCAACGAGCGCGGGCTCGACAACGCGCTCGAGGCAGGCGTTGGAGCGGTCGCGATCTTCGGGAGCGCCACTGAGACGTTTGCCCGCAAGAACCTCAACCGCACCGTTGCCGAGTCCGTCGAGATGTTCGCTCCCGTCGTGGCGCGCGCCAAGGACGCCGGACTGTGGGTGCGGGCCTACGTCTCGATGTGCTTCGGCGACCCATGGGAGGGGCCGGTCCCGGTTGAGCAGGTGGTCGATGTGTCGCAACGGCTGATGGACCTCGGGGCCGACCAGCTCTCGCTCGGCGACACCATCGGCACCGGCACCACCGGGCACGTGAGTCGCCTGCTCGACGCCCTCGATGCCCGCGGCATCGGCGCCGACCGGATCGGCGTGCACTTCCACGACACCTACGGTCAGGCGCTCGCCAACACGATGACGGCCCTGCGGCACGGCGTCACCGTCGTCGACGCGTCGACGGGCGGCCTCGGCGGTTGCCCCTACGCCAAGAGCGCCACCGGGAACCTCGCCACCGAGGACCTCGTGTGGGCCCTGGACGGGGCGGGCGTCGAGACCGGAGTCGACCTCGCCGCCCTCGTCGAGACGAGCGTGTGGATGGCCGGCCACCTGGGCCGCCCGTCACCGTCGAACGTCGTGAAGGCGCTGGCGGGCAGCTGACGCCAGCCTCGCGTCAGCCCTGCACGGCGCCTGTCACCCGGTGGATCGACAGCGTCCGCGCGGCCCCGTCGGCCGTGCCGTGCACCCGGCCACCCTCCACCCGGTCGGGGTAGAAGAGGATCCGCTGGGTCCGCCCGTCCGCGTCGGAGTAGCCCAGCCAGACAGCCTGCCGGTCTGCTGCCGCATCGCGCAGGACCGCGAGGGTCGTGGTCGGGTCGGTGCTCGGCAGGCTGGGTCCCGGCCTGCTCGCCACCTGCTCGCGCTGGTATGCCGCGGCCTCCTCGCCGGCGCGCAACGCACCGACCATCGTGGCCACGAGCTCGTCGTCGACGGCCTGGGCCGTGACGGGGGCCGGCCGTCTCTGGAGCGGCGTGCGGTGCTGCCCAGCGGTGGGCACGATGATCCCGCCGTCGGGGGTCTCGGCGGCGGGCGCGAAACCGTTCTCGCGCAGGAAGTCCAGCACCGTCTCGGCGGCCACGGGTGACACGAGGATGGTCGGGGCGATGCTTCGCAGCTGGAGCGGTGACAGCTCCCTGTCGGCGGTCATGGCGCCCAGGGTGGCTTCGTCGTCGCAGCGGATATAGGCCCGCATCGCACCGACCCGCGCCTGCCCGTGCCTGCGGGCGACATCGCGGATCAGGTAGTCGAGGGGCTGCGGGACCGGTGTGTGGCTGGCGTCGGTCAGGGCTCCGAGCACCTGGTCGACGGACCACCCGGCGTCCAGGCACCGCCGCACCGAGTCCTGGTTGAACCGGTACACCGTCGCGCCACCGCGTGACTCGACATCGGCCACCAGTCGCATGAAGGTGGCCAGACCTCCGGCCAGCGGCCCGGGCGCGATGGCAGTCAGGTCGGCTTGGAGCAGCACGTGCTCGATGGGCTCGGGCAGGTGCGGTTGCATCGCGGCGGCCAGCTCGGAGTCCCGTCGACCGGCCAGCAGGGCCCGACCGGCGGTCGAGATGGCACCGCGACCGGTGACGCCCAGCCACTCGGCCTCGCCGAGCACAGCGGCGACGACGGTGTCGAGGCCGGCAGGGACGCGCCGGGGCCGCTGCCAGCTCACGGCGATGCCCACGCTGCCCCGCTCGGGGGCCAACCCGGTCGGCGCCGCGGCCAGCTGCTCGAGGACGTCCCTGCGCAGTCCGCGGGCCGGTGGCCAGTGGGCATCCGGCCCCAGGGCGTTGACCGTGCCGGACGCGCCGGCGGGCGTCGTGCCCACGAGGTGTGGGGCTCGGGTGGTGAGCAGCCAGGCTCGGGCGAGCACCGCCCAGCGCTGGTCGCCCGGGTGCTGCTGCCACTCGTCATAGGCGGGCGTGGGAGCCCACGACGGGTCGAGGGAACCGTCGTCCGCGAGGAGGCCCGCGGCATACGTGAGCTCGGCGACGAAGGCCGCCCGCGCCTCGTCCACGTCGAGCACCGAGGCGAGCCGCTTGAGGTCTCGCACCGCGAGGCCACCGGAGCGAAGCACCCGGGGCGGCCGCAGACCCCATGCGGCGGCGAGCTCGTCGACGAGGGCGAGCAGGTCGGTGACCTGCTGGCCGGCCGCGGCGTCGACCTCCGCCGCCGCGCGGGGCTGGCCCTCGAGGGCGGGGGGCCGAAGCGCCGGGGCGGCATGGCTGCGGCCGTCGCGCAGGGCCAACGCCACCTCGCGGGGCAGCACCAGCTGGTCGGACGACGGGGAGAAGACGAGGTGGTGCTCAAGCAGCCACCGCGCGCCCTCGGCCAGCCGTTCGGGCGTGCCCGGGGGGAGGACGGCCAGCGGGGGACCCCAGGTCAGTCGGTCGAGGATGGCGCGGGCCGCTGGTGGGGCATCGGCGAGCAGTGTCGGGACCTGCTCCGGCAGTGGCACGTCGACGAAGCTGTCGGCGGCCCGAGGCCCCAGGCCCGCGGGGTGGGGGAGGACCTCGCCGACCGTGCGGGTCACCCGCAACCCCTCGGGACTCCTCCAGAGCAGGGCGAGCGTCCAGAGCTCGTCGAGCACCGGTTCGACCTCTTCGGTCGTCACCCCGAGGAGGGCGCCCACCGCTGCGACATCAAGCGGCGAGGTGGCCGCGACGGCGGCTTCGAGCACCTGGAGGTGGGCCAGGTCGAGCGAGTCGACGGCGCGCTGGACGCTTGCGCGAGTGCTGGCCCGGGCGGCGAGGGACGACAGGTCGGCGGGCGCGGGGCGGGCCAGGTCCTGTCGATGTCGCAGGAGGGTGGCGAGCTGCTCGTCGGTCCGTTCACGCACGTCGTCGGCCATCGACCGTGCGGTTGACCAAGGCGTCGCCGTGGCGGGCGATCCGGCGGCCGATCCAGCGGCCGACGGCGGGGTCGGCAGGCGGGGTGAGGAAATGGCGGCCACCGCACCACGGTAGTCGCCATGGGCAGGTGCTCCGGACTCTCAGCCATTTCCCATGCCACACACAGGCTTGACCTGCACACTTGTGTCAACGAGAGGACGCGCCATGTCGGAGCCCACCGAACCCACGAAGCCCCGCACTCCCAAGGGGGCCGCCAAGCCAGCCGCGGATCCTGCTGCGCAGGGATCGGTGCCGGAAACGGCGAGCGCGCCGAGCGCGGCAAGCGCACCACCCGCGGCCACCCAGCCGCTGCCCGCGGTCTCCGCAGCAGCAGGCGCGGGTCCCGGCGGCCCGGGTGGCCCCGAAGGTCCGGGAACCCCTGGTGGTCCCGGAACCCCTGGTGGGTATGCGGCGCCCGGTGGCCCTCCGCCGAAGCGCCCCGGAATGTGGCGCCAGGCGACCTCTACGACCGGCGGCACCATCGCCGTGATCGTGGCTGGCTGCCTGATCGCCCTCATGCTGCTCGCCCTGGTGGGCGTGGCCGGGCTCGTGGCGGTGCGCGCCATCGGGCACGACGACCGCGGCAACCGGATCGAGCGGGTCGGCGACGGGGACGTGCTCCCGCCCGGACAGCAGAAGAAGCTCGACCGGCTACCCAAGGCGCCCGAGGCCCCACGCGGTCAGCGCAACGGCCAGGGCAACGGTCAGGGCAACGGCATGGGCAACGGACTGGGTCCGCTCATGCGTGAGGCGATGGGGCTCGGCAACGTCCAGCACGGCGAGTTCACCGTCGAGGACAACGGCAAGGCCACCGTGATGACGCTCCAGCGCGGTGAGGTGACCAAGGCCAACGCCACCTCGATCACGGTCAAGAGCGCGGACGACTTCACCGCCACCTACGCGATCGGCGCCGACACCCGTGGCCGGGCCGCCAACCTCCAGGCCGGCGACTCGGTCCTCGTCGTCGCCGAGAAGGCCGGAGCCAAGGCGGTCCTCGTGACCGGCACCCGCAAGGGCTGATCCGCCCTCTCGGACTGAGACTCGGACGAGCCCTGGGGAAGTGCCGCCGCTAGCGTGGGCGCCGTGACCTTTCCCAGCGGTGAGCAATGGACCCTACGGCGCGGCCGTCAGGAGGCCACCGTCGTCGAGGTGGGCGGCGGCCTGCGCACCTACCGCGTGGACGGCACCGACGTCGTGGCGGGCTACGCCGACGACGAGGTATGCCGCGCCGGCCGCGGTCAGGTGTTGATGCCCTGGCCGAACCGGATCCGGGACGGGAAGTACTCCGTGGGCGGGCAGGAGCGTCAGCTCGGCCTGACCGAGGCCGTGTTGCGCAACGCCAACCACGGGCTGGTGCGATGGGCCACCTGGCAGCTGCACTGGCACAACGACGACTGGTCGGCACTGACCGTGCGGACCCGACTGCATCCCCAGCCCGGCTGGGACGGCATCCTCGACCTGAGTGTCAACTACGTCCTCGATGAGGGGGGCCTGACCGTCAGCGTCCACGCGACCAACGTCGGCGGGGATCGCGCGCCGTTCGGCTTCGGGGCGCACCCCTATATCGCCCTCGGTGACACTCCGTTGGCCGAGGTCGAGCTCGCCGTTCCCGCGTCTCGCGAGGTGCTGGTCGACGACCGCCTGATTCCGACGGGGACCGCACCCGTGCGTCCCGAGGTGGACTTCCGGACCGCTCGCGCGCTGGGCGCGACCGAGCTGGACACCGCGTTCACCGACCTGTCGCGGTCCGCGACCTCCGGGGCCTGGGAGGTCGTGATCGGCGGGCTCGCGACGGGCGAGGTGACCGTGTGGGGTGACGAGGCGCTGAACTGGGTGCAGGTCTTCACCGCCAAGGGCCGGGACACCGGGGTCGACGGGGTCCGCGGCATCGCCGTCGAACCGATGTCCTGCCCGGCGAACGCCTTCAACTCCGGCGAGGGGCTGGTCGTCCTCGAGCCGGGTCAGTCCTGGTCGGCCCAGTGGGGCATCGAACCGGCCGTGCTCAGCTGACGGCGCCCGCACCCGGCCCGGCCGTGGCCGGATCAGAAGTGGGCACGGTCTGCCTCGGAGGCGTCGTCGCTGGCGGTCGCGCAGGTGCTTCTGGTCCTGCCGCCGCTCCCGCTGTTGGTCCCGCTGCTGATGGCGATGTTGTCGCCGCCGAATCGTCCTCGAGGCCGTTGACGAGCGGGGTGATCCGGCGCTCGACCGCGAAGGCGAGCACCACCATCAGCGCGCAGCCCACGATGATCATCGCGATGAAGGCCGCCGACCAGTGGTGGTTCAGCATGAAGCCGGCGACGACCGGGCCCAGGATCGTCCCGGCCTGGAACGCGCCCGCGTTGACGGCGTTGTAGCGGCCGCGGAGGTGGTCGGGAGCCATGTCGTTGGTGATGGCGGGAATGGTCGGCTGGAGCAGCGTCTCACCGAGGGCGAATGTCGCGTGGAAGGCAAGGACGCCCACGGCTGCTGCGACGCCGCCCGGGGCCAACCCGGTCAGCCCCAGGACCAGCCACGCCAGGGCCCACAGGGCGGACATGCCGATCAGGACCCGCGTGCGTCTGCGCCCGGTGATGCGGCGGAGGACGTAGAACTGCAGCCCGACGATGACGGCCGTGTTGACGGCGAAGGCGAACCCGATGACGCTCGTCGACACCTGGCTGACCTGCCGGGCGAACGCCGGGAAGCCGGCCTCCATCTGGCCGTACCCGATGAACACCCCGAGAAAGGTCAGCAGGGTGACCCACACGACCGCCGGGTTGCGCAGGATCGTGAGGTAGGAGCCCGCCGCCTCGCTCTCGCCCTCCGGCTTCTCGGCGCGGCCGTGGACGTGCCGCAACGGCCCGAGGAGCAGCCCGATCGGCACCAGCATCGATGCGGCGTCGGCCAGGAAGATCACGGTGAACGTCGACGGGTGGGCCACGTCGGCGTAGAGGCCGCCGATCACGCCGCCCAGCCCGATGCCGAGGTTGACCAGTGCGAAGTTGATCCCGAAGTACTGCTGGCGCGTAGCCCCGGTCGTGATCGCCGCGACCAGCGCGTTGAAGGCCGGCCAGGACACCCCGAAGTTGAAGCCGAGGAAGGCGAAGGCCAGCGCCACCACGACGGGCGTCGTCGCGAACGCGAGGATGACGCAGCCGACCAGCTGGGCGCCGGTGCCCCACAGCAGCATCCGGCGCGCGCCGAGCCGATCGGTCAGCGCGCCGCCCGGGCCGGTCACCGCCAGCGCGACGACCGCGATGAATGCCATCAGCAGACCAGCGAGGTCGAGCGAGATGCCGCGCACCTCGTGGAGGTAGATCACGGTGAACGGCAGGGTCAGGCCGCGACCGAGGGTCTGCACCGCCACCGTCGAGAGCAGCCACCGGCCCTCGACCGGCAGCTGCGCCCAGAACTCACGCAGCCCGGGCTGGCTCGACGTCGACGACTCACTCACCCGGGAATCATCCCGCACGCCACTGACAGCTCGATACCGGTTTTCCGCCGGCGGCGATCGGGCAGCAACGGGTGGGCACGCGGCATACCCGAGCGTGGCGCGACGGATGGCGACGGGAACAGAAAGGATTTGGACCCACCCGATAGCCTTGGAAGTGCGCATTGACGCACCCCCAAACTTTCGAGGCAAGAGGAAGACAAGTGCCTACTGGCAAGGTCAAGTGGTACGACGCGGAGAAGGGCTTCGGCTTTATCTCCGACGACGACGGCAGCGACGTGTTCCTGCACGCGAACGCTCTCCCCGAGGGCGTCGCCACGCTCAAGGGCGGCGCGCGGGTGGAGTTCAGCGTGGCCGAGGGGCGTCGCGGCACGCAGGCGCTCGCCGTGACCCTGCTCGAAGCCGCGCCGACGGTGACCGCGGGCAAGCGCGAGGCGTCGCGCAAGTCCCCCGAGGACCTCGCCCCGCTCGTCGAGGACGCCATCAAGCTGCTCGACAACTCCTCGAACGCGCTGCGCCGCGGTCGGCGTCCCGAGAAGGACCACGCCACCAAGCTCGCCGCGGTCCTGCGCTTCCTCGCCGACCAGATCGAGCCGTGATGGCAGGCAAGGACGACGCGGTCCTGGCCGGAGCCGAGGCCGTCGCCGTCGCGCGCGAGGCCGCCGAGTCGATCGCCGAGCGGGGCACCGTCGGCGACCACCTCGGCATGCAGATGGACGACGAGCGCCTGGCCACGCACTTCTTCGCGTGCGACGCCTCGGCCTACCCGGGCTGGCGCTGGGCGATCACCGTCGCCCGCGTGCCGCGCGGCAAGGTCGCGACCGTGTGCGAGACCAACCTCGTGCCCGGCGAGGGTGCGTTGTTGTCGCCCGAGTGGCTTCCGTATGCCGACCGCCTGGCTCCGGGGGACCTCAGCGCCGGCGACGTGCTCCCCTACAAGGAGGACGACCCGCTGCTCGAACCCGGGTTCGAGGCGACCGGCGACGAGGAGGTCGACGAGCTCGCGGCCTACGAGCTGGGTCTGGGGCGCAAGCGGGTCCTGTCCGCCGAGGGGCGCGAGGCCGCTGCCCAGCGGTGGTACGAGGGCGAGAACGGCCCGCACGCTGACGTCGCCGAGAAGGCCTCGGCCCCTTGCTCGTCCTGCGGGTACTTCCTCCCGATGGCGGGTGCACTTCGCTCTTTTTTCGGCGTGTGCGCCAACGCCTGGTCACCTTCCGACGGTCGCGTCGTAAGTCTTGACCACGGCTGCGGCGCCCACTCCGAGGTCGACCGTTGCGTCGCGAAACGGGGCTTGCAACTCCCGTGTTGCGACGCAACGGCCGTTTTGCGGGGGATCCGGTGTCCGGCATCCACAGGCAACACAACGCACGGGGGGAGATCCACAGGGTCCCGGATGCCTCTCGCCCGTAGCGGGTCGGCAATCGATCCTTGGGCGATGGACTCCAGGGCCGCGGCACTCATGAGTGCCCAGGGCGGCGCGGTCGGTACCTGCCAGTTGAATCGCCTCGACGTGTCGTCGCAAGAGCTGGCGTCGTGGGTCAGGGCGGCCGAGGTCGTGCGAGTTCGCCGGGGCGCCTACGTCGACGCTGAAGCGTGGGCAGCGGCGGACCCGACCGAGAGGTACCGCTTGACCGTCATGGCAACGATGCGTTCCCGCGCGGGAGGCGAGTCCGCCAGCCACCACTCCGCCCTGGCCCTGCATCGGCTGCCGTTGTGGCACGTCAACAGGGGGTTGGTCATGCTCATGGCGGACGTCGAAGAGTCCACGACAACGAACGGCGTCCGCTTGACGCCGTTGCGGTCGATGGTGGACGAGACAGAGGTCGGCGGGCTGCGAACCCTGACCGTGCCAGATGCCATCGTGACCGTCGCGTCCGTCTCGGTGGAGGGCGGAGTCGTGGCCGGGGATGCCGCGATCCGCACGGGCTGCTGCACGCCCGCGCACCTGGACGAGGCTGCGGACAGACTCGCGGCCGGTCTGAGAGGTCGCAAACGGCTGCGCCAGGCCATGGCCGCGATGGACGGCCGGTCGGAGTCGCCCGGTGAGAGCCGCACGCGACTGGTGCTGTCCGCGTTGGGGCTGCCCGTCGAGTCACAGGTGGACATCGTCGATGCCGGCGGCGAGTTCGTCGGCAGGGTCGACTTCCTGGTCGCTGGTCGCGTGGTGGTCGAGTTCGATGGAGCGGTGAAGTACCAGGGGGAGGACGGTCCGGCCGTCGTCGTCGCAGAGAAGCGGCGCGAGGACAGGCTGCGCGAGCTCGGCTACGAGGTTGTGCGGATCACGTGGGACGAACTCGCTCATCCGGAACGCATCCATGCCAAGATCCGGGCCGCCTTGCTACGCCGCCCCGTCTGACCAGCCTGGCAAAAACGGCCGTTGCGTCGCGAAACGGGGCTTGCAACTCCCGTGTTGCGACGCAACGGCCGTTTTGCGGGGGGTCGCCGGGCGGGGGGTCGCCGGGCGGCGGGTCTCCGGGCGGCGGGTCTCCGGGCGGCGGGTATGCCGGGTGGCTCAGGTGGGTCTCGAGGTCTCGAGGTCTCGGGGGGCTCGGCCGAGCTACTGGGCGCCGGCGGCGTTGCCGCGACCGCGGCGCACGTACGAGAAGCCGATCAGGCCGAGCACGATGCCGACCACGGGGACCCACGGCCACCAGTCGCGCTCGCCCTCGTGCAGGGCAGGCACCGCGAGGATGACGGCCAGCGCGACGAACCAGCCGAGCTGCCCCCAGACGACGACCCGGGCAGTGCTGACGGCCAGCGGCCTCAGCTCCTCACCGGGACCGTCGGAGGTGGGTTGCGACTCGCTCATGTCGGGCAGCCTATCTTTCACGACGACGCAACACTCAGGCCCTACTCTGGCGCCCATGGCCAAGCCCTCAACGAAGTCTGCGGCACCGCAGCGCCCGTCCCCGAAGTCCCCTTCGTCCGGAGGCCTCGACGGCTTCTTCCGGATCACCGAGCGTGGCTCCACCCTCAGCCGCGAGGTCCGCGGTGGGCTGGTCACGTTCTTCACGATGGCTTACATCGTCGTCCTCAACCCGCTCATCATCGGCACCCAGCAGGACGGCTCTGGTCAGTTCCTCGGCGGCGGCGACATCGTCAAGGCGCAGACCCTGGTTGCGGCCGGCACCGCCCTGATCGCCGGCGTGATGACCCTGCTCATGGGGGTCGTCGCGAACTACCCGCTCGCGCTCGCCACCGGCCTCGGGCTCAACGCGTTCGTGACGTTCGGCATCGCCAAGCTGCCCGAGATGACCTGGGCCGACGCGATGGGCCTGGTCGTCATGGAGGGCGTCATCATCCTCGTGCTCGTGCTGACCGGCTTCCGACAGGCTGTGTTCCGCGCGATCCCCGCCCAGCTCAAGACCGCCATCTCGGTCGGCATCGGCCTCTTCATCACGATCATCGGCCTCGTCGACGCCGGTTTCGTCCGCCGCACGGGGGTCGGGCCGGTCCCGGTCGAGCTCGGCATCTCCGGAAACCTCAACGGCTGGCCGCTGCTCGTCTTCGTCATCGGTGTGCTCGCGATCATCGTCATGATGGTCCGCAAGGTGAAGGCCGCCATCCTCTACGGCATCCTCGGTGGCACGGTCCTGGCGATCATCGTCGAGGCGATCGCCGGCATCGGTGGTCAGTTCGACAACACCGGCAAGTTCGTCAACCCGGCCGGCTGGGGGCTCAACGTCCCCACGCTGCCGGACAAGATCGTCGACGTCCCGGACTTCTCGCTGCTCGGCAACTTCAACCTCCTCGGGTCGTTCGACAAGCTCGGCTTCGTCGCCGCGCTGCTGCTCGTCTTCACGCTCCTGCTCGCCGACTTCTTCGACACCATGGGCACGATGGTCGCTGTCGGTGCCGAGGGCGGCCTGCTCGACAAGGACGGCAACCCGCCGAACTCCGACAAGATCCTGCTCGTCGACTCGGTCGCCGCGATCGCCGGTGGTGCGGGCTCGGTCTCGTCCAACACGTCCTACATCGAGTCGGCCGCAGGAGTGGGCGAAGGCGCCCGCACCGGTCTGGCGTCGGTCGTCACCGGTGTGATGTTCCTGCTCGCGACCTTCCTGGCGCCCCTGGTCAAGGTCGTTCCCTACGAAGCCGCGACTCCGGCCCTGGTCGTCGTGGGCTTCCTGATGATGCAGCAGGTCAAGGGCATCGACTGGGACGACCTCGACATCGCGATCCCGGCGTTCCTCACCATCGTCCTGATGCCGTTCACCTACTCGATCACCGTCGGCATCGGCGCCGGCTTCGTCGTCTACACCCTCATCAAGGTGGTGCGCGGCCGGGCAAGTGCGATCCACCCGCTGCTGTGGACCGTGTCCGCTCTGTTCGTCATCTACTTCGCGATCACCCCGATCAAGGAGATCCTCGGGGTCGGCTGACGCCTCCTCGACCACAGCAGGTATGCCGCGKGGCCCCGTGAGGGGGGCCACGCGGCATACCTGCGTCTGGGCCTTGGGAGCACTCGGTCGGGGTGAGCGAAATACTTAGCACAGGTAATGAGTTATGCTAAGTATCAACCAAGGAGGCACAGATGACCCCACCCGCCGCACGCTCACGCCGAGCTGCCGAGTCCGGGCTCTCACCTTCCGCGATCTATGCCCTCGCCGGCGAACTCCGTCTTGCCTGCATGCGCATCTCCCGCCGAGTGCGGTTCGAGAGCACGGATGTCGTTGCGCCGCACCAGTTCTCGGTGCTCTGCCGCCTCCAGGAGGCGCCGCGCACGCCGAGTGAGCTCGCGGAGATCGAAAAGGTGAGCGGGCCCAGCATGACTCGCACGGTCGCGGCCCTCGTCGAGCGCGGGCTCGTCGCGCGCACCGACGACCCGGCCGACCGACGCCAGGTGATCCTCTCGCTCACGAGCGAGGCCACGTCGCTGCTGAAGGACATCCGCCGCAAGCGCGACGCCTGGATGTCAGTGCGCATCGGCCACCTCACGCCCGCGGAGCAGGACGTGCTGCGGGAGGCCTCGGCCATCCTCACCCGGGTGGCCAGCGAGTGAGCCCGACGTTCTCCTCGCTCGGCGTCCGCAACTACCGCATCTATGCCACCGGTGCGTTCATCTCCAACATCGGCACCTGGATGGGCCGGGTCGCGCAGGACTGGCTGGTCCTGACCGAGCTGACCGACCACTCGTCGACGGCGCTCGGCATCGTCACCGGGCTGCAATTCCTGCCGTTCCTGTTGCTCGCACCCTGGGCCGGCATGATCGCGGACCGCTATCCGAAGCGGCGGATCCTGGCGATCACCCAGACCTCGCTCGCGCTGTCGTCGCTGGCCCTCGGCCTGCTCGTCGTAACAGGGAATGCCGAGCTCTGGATGGTCTACGGCATCGCGCTGTTCACCGGGATCGCCACCGCCGTCGACAACCCTGCTCGCCAGACCTTCGTGTCCGAGATGGTGCCGCGTGAGCGGCTTGCCAACGCGGTGTCGCTCAACAGCGCCTCGTTCAACGCCGGCCGGCTCGTCGGCCCCGGCGTCGCGGGCCTGACCATCGCGGCGTTCGGCACGGGCTGGACCCTGCTGCTCAACACCCTGACCTTCGTGGCCGTGCTGATCGCCCTGGCAGCGATGCGCGTCAGCGAGCTGCGACCCGCGCCGGCCCTCGCCCGGGGCAGCGGCGCCATCCGGGAGGGGCTCGCCTACGTGCGCAGCCGACCCGACCTCCAGCTCGTCATGGCCCTGGTGTTCGTCCTCGGCACGTTCGGGATGAACTTCCAGATCACCACGGCGCTGATGGCCACCAAGGAGTTCGGCAAGGGCCCGCAGGAGTACGGCCTGCTCGGCTCGATCATGGCGATCGGCTCGCTCACGGCCGCGCTGCTGTCCGCCCGCCGGGCCAGACCGCGACTGCGGATCCTGCTCGTCGCGCTCGTGGGCTTCACGATCGCGAGTGGCCTGGCGGCGATCGCTCCGACCTACCTGCTGTTCGCCCTCGCCCTCGTCCCCGTGGGGCTCACCGCGCTGACGGCCCTGACGACGGCCAACGCGATGGTCCAGCTCAGCGTCGACCCGGCCATGCGCGGGCGGGTGATGGCGCTCTACATGGCGATCTTCATGGGCGGCACGCCGCTCGGCGCCCCGCTCATCGGCTGGATCGGTGACGTCGCAGGCCCCCGCTGGACGATCGGCATCGGCACCATCGCCGTCGGGCTCATGCTGGTCGCGGTGTCCATCCGGATGGCCAGGCGCGAGAATGTCCAGGTGACCTATGAGTCCCAGCGGCGACCGCGCATCAGGATCCGCACGCTCCCTCAGCCCGAGGTCTCCGAACCCGTCCCCGAGGCGGTCCGGTGACGCCGCTGTTTCGTCGGCGGGTGACCATTGCCGTCCTCGTCATCGTGGTCGCCGTGGCAGTCGTCGCCAGCCTCGTCGGCAACCTCCGCTGACCGGCAGCTTGGGTATGACCCCCGACTTGTTGCTCGCAGGTCGTCACGCGAGGGCTGATTTCGGGGGCTAGTGACGCGCATCGGGCAACAAGTCTCGATGACCCCCGGACTTGTTGCTCGCAGCTCGTCACTGGGTGGCCCCTGGCGGGGTCCGGTGACCACCTCCCGGCAACAAGTCGGGAGGGGCGGCCTGGGTCAGTGCAGCTTGCAGAGGACCGTGACGCCCAGGAGGTTGACCACCGGGTCGTAGCCGGTGGGGCACTTGCCGTTGACGGGCAGCACCTCCAGCGGCAGGGGAGCGGGGGTCGAGCTGCTGGGGCTGGGGGTCGGCGTCGGGCTGGGGGCGGGGGTGCTGCCGGTGACGCCACCGACCACTCCGCCGACGACACCGGTCGCGGCGCCCACGACGCCACCACCAGCGCTGGGCGAGGGCTGCGGAACCGGGGAGGCTGAGCCGCCGTCCGAGCCACCTGAACCACCCGAACCGGGCTTGGCAGCAGCCGACGAGCCGCCCGACGTGCCAGCGGGCTGTGAGGCCTTGGCCGGGTCGTAGGTCGCCATCGTCTGGGGTTCACCGGCCGGGAGGTAGGGCGAGCCGCTGCGCTGGGACTCGGACAGGTCCGAGCCCGGGAGGACCGTGTAGCCACCGCGGTAGCCGGCGGCGATCGCCAGCACCTGGTCGGCGTAGGCATCGCTGTGGTTGTAGCGAAGCACGGCGGAGCGGGCACCGGAGTCGGTGCTCAGGTCGCCAGGACCCGAGCAGAGGTAGACCGCGGTCGCCGTGGCGGCGTCGGCCATGTTCTGCGGGTCCTTGCGACCGTCACCGTTGGCGTCGACGCCGACGACGCGCCAGGTGCCGGGGATGAACTGCATGGGGCCGACGGCGCGGTCCCAGGTGATGTCGCGGTCGTACGAGCCGCCGTCGGTGTCGTGGATCGTGGCCGTGTTGTTCTGGCCGTTCAGGGGTATGCCGTAGATGCCGGGGCGGACGGTGCCGTCGCGGTCGAGGCCGTTGCCGCCGTAGCGCCCGTGGTTGGACTCGACCTTGCCGATCGCGGCGATCAGGGCCCAGTCGATCCGGCACTCGGCGTCGGCCGCGTCCACGATCGTGGCGGCTCGCCGATAGGCGTCCAGAGCAGCCGCGGGGATGCCGTTGGCGCTCATCGAGGCAGGCAGGCCAGCCGACTGGTAGAGCGGGGTGGGCTCGGCCTCCGGTGGTGCGGGCAGCTCAGGGAGCCGGGGAGCGTCGAGACCGGTGAGCGGTTCGCCGGGCACGGTGACGACCGGGGTGTTGTCGGCGACGATGTCGGTGGCGGGGTGGCCACCCGTCGCTGCCAGGGCCACTCCGGCGCCGATGAGGGCGAGCGCGGGCACACCTCCTGCGATCTTGCGCCACGGCAGTCGCATCGTGCGTGTCATCGTTCGGCTCCTCGACATCGTTGTCCACCTTGCGGTGTCCCACCCCGGGGGTTATGTGGGGTTCAACGAGGGTCTTGAGCCGAGGTTACGCGCGGGGGTTTGTCCGCGGGGGGCTTGCGAGGCGCTGAATCAGCCCACAACGTGCTCAATGCACGCAATCAGGGCCGAAACATCCTCGGGGTCGACCGCGGGGAACGTCGCCACCCGGAGCTGGTTGCGACCGAGCTTGCGGTAGGGCTCGACGTCAACCACGCCGTGGGCGCGCAGGGTCTTTGCGATCGCGGCTGCGTCCACCTCGTCCGCGAAGTCGATCGTGGACACCACCTGGGAGCGGGCGGCCGGGTCCGCGACATACGGCGAGGTGTATGCCGTGCGCTCGGCCCAGGCGTAGAGGCGTCCGCTCGAGTCGGCGGTGCGCTTCACGGCCCAGTCGAGGCCGCCCTGGCCGTTGATCCAGTCGATCTGCGAGCGGAGCAGGGCCAGGGTGCCCAGCGCGGGGGTGTTGTAGGTCTGGTTGAGCCGGCTGTTCGACACGGCGGTCGGCAGGCTGAAGAAGTCGGGCACCCAGCGACCGGACGCGGCGATCTCGTCCACGCGGTCAAGCGCGGCCGGGGAGAACGCCGCCAGCCAGAGGCCACCGTCGGCCGCGAAGCACTTCTGCGGGCCGAAGTAGTAGACGTCGGCCTCGGCCACGTCGACGGGCAGACCGCCGGCGCCGGAGGTGGCGTCGATGAGCACGAGCGCACCCTCGTCGGCGCCCTCCACGCGCTTGACGGGAGCCATCACACCGGTGGAGGTCTCGTTGTGCGGCCAGGCGTAGACGTCGACACCGGCCTCCGCGCGGGCCGTGGCGAGGGAGCCGGGGTCGGCCTTGATGATCGTGGACTCCCCGAGGAAAGGCGCCTTGTCGGTGACGCTCGCGAACTTGGCCGAGAACTCACCGAACGCCAGGTGTTGCGCGCGCTCGCGGACGAGGCCGAACGCCGCGATGTCCCAGAACGCCGTCGACCCACCGTTGCCGAGGATGATCTCGTAGCCCTCGGGCAGGCTGAACAGGTCGGACAGGCCCTCCCGGACCGCTCCCACGAGGTTCTTGACCGGCGCCTGGCGGTGCGAGGTGCCGAGCAGGGTGGTGCCGAGGCCGGCGAGGTACTCGACCTGCTCGGGGCGCACCTTCGAGGGCCCCGAGCCGAAGCGGCCGTCCTTGGGCAGCAGGTCGGCGGGGATGGTGGGCGTCGCGGGGGCGGCAGTGTCGGTCACGCCGTCAGTCTCTCATCCTGTCCCGAGGCGTGGGACGTGAGGTCCACCACCCGGACGCACAGCGGGGGTGGGGTATGGCGCGTGGCTGAGCCGGCCGCACGGCGGGCCGAGCCGTACGTCTGGCCGAGCCGTCAGTCTGGCCGAGCCAGGCGGCATACCCCGGCTCGGAATGCGAAATAGGCCTTCGCATTCGCGAAGGCCCATTTCGTTTCTCCAACCACGTCATCAAGCTTGCGGCGGACGCCAGGCGCCCCGTCAGGCGCGGTAGCCGGACACGGCGTCCAGGCCGCGAGGGGCCTCGCCGATGTAGCGCGAGCTGGGCCGGATCAGGCGCCCGGTCTTCTTCTGCTCGAGGATGTGCGCCGACCAGCCGGCCGTGCGCGCCGCGGCGAACAGCGGCGTCATCATCGCGCCGGGGACCTCGGCGAAGTCGAGCAGCACCGCGGCCCAGTAGTCGACGTTGGTCTCCAGCACGCGGTCCGGCTGGCGCTCGCGCAGCTCGGCCAGCGCGGCCTGCTCGAGTTCGAGGGCGACCTTGAACCGCGGGGCGCCGAGGCGTTCGCAGGTGTCGCGGAGCACGGCGGCGCGGGGGTCGTAGGCGCGGTAGACGCGGTGGCCGAAGCCCATCAGCCGCTCGTGGCGGTCGAGGACGCCCTTGACGTAGGCGCGGGCGTCACCGGTCTTCTCCACGCCCTCGATCATGTGCTGCGCGCGCGACGGGGCGCCGCCGTGCAGGGGGCCCGACAGCGCACCGATCGCGCCGGACAGGCACGCGGCCACGTCGGCCCCGGTCGAGGCGATGACGCGCGCGGTGAAGGTCGAGGCGTTCATGCCGTGCTCGGCCGCGGAGATGAAGTAGGCGTCGATCGCCTCGACGTGCTTGGGGTCGGGCTCTCCGCGCCAGCGGATCATGAACCGGTCGACGATCGTGCGGCCCTCGTCCACCCGGGACTGGGGCACCATCGGCGACCCCTGCCCGTGGGCCGACTGCGCGATGAACGACAGCGCCATCACGGAGGCGCGGGCCAGGTCCTCGCGCGCCTGCTCGGCGTCGATGTCGAGCAACGGCTTGAATCCCCACACCGGCGCGAGCTGGGCCAGCGCCGACTGCACGTCGACCCGGATGTCGCCGGAGTGCACCGGCAGCGGGAAGGGCTCGGCCGGCGGGAGCCCCGGGTCGAACTCGTTGTCGACCAGCAGGCCCCACACCTGCCCGAAGCTCACCGTCCCCACGAGTTCCTTGAGGTCCACGCCGCGGTAGCGCAGCGAGCCGCCTTCCTTGTCGGGTTCGGCGATCTCTGACTCGAAGGCGATGACGCCCTCGAGGCCCGGCTTGAAGTCGCTGTCGGACATCGGTGTCCTCTCGGCCTGGGGGGAAGGTGGGGCGTCCCTGTGGGGGCGTCCGGTGACCTACTGGCTGGTTCATTCTGCACTGTCCTGCTGATGCGCCACTATGGCCCGGTGCTGAGAGCCGAGACCGACTACGACGGCGAGGAGTTCACCGAGGACCTGACTGGGTCCTCGGCGGGCGGCTCCCGATTCCTCGAATGCACCTTCCAGCGGTGCGACCTCAGCGAGCTGCGCGCCCCGCGTTCGCGGTTCTCCGAGACCAGCCTGTATGCCGTGCACGGAGCAGGCGTGGACCTCGCCGAGTCGTCGTGGAGCGACAGCCTGGTGCAGGGCGCGCGGCTCGGTGCCGTGGCGATGTACGGAGCCGAGCTGTCCCGCGTGCGGTTCGAGGGTTGCAAGATCGAGTTCCTCAACCTGAGGGGGGCCAGGCTCCGGGACGTGGCCTTCGTCGACTGCCAGCTCGTGGAGGTCGACTTCGCCGAGGCCACGCTCACGGGGGTCTCGTTCGAGGGGTCGCGCCTGGTGTCGCCGGACTTCACCAAGGGGACCTTCAAGGACGTCGACCTCACCGGGGCAGACGTGGCCGGACCGCGTGGGGTGGCCGGACTGCGGGGCGCGACCGTCTCCGCGCTGCAGCTGATCGACCTCGGACCCGCCCTGGCCGCAGAGCTGGGCATCACAGTCGCCGACTGACGGCCTAGTCGTCCGCGCTCCCGGCCCGCCACACTCGCGGTGTGACCAGGAATGCCGCACCAGACCCTCGGCTGATCCAGACCGGGCTCGGGCCGGTGGAGGTGGCTCTGCGGGGCAATGCCGAGAGGCACGTCCTGCTCTTCCCCGGAGGACACTGCTCGGCGACGACCCCGCTGGGGCAGGACGTCTACGAAGAGCTCGGATACAGGGTCGTGACCGTCAGCCGTCCGGGGTACGGCGCGACCGGCACCGATGACCTCTCCGCGGCGCAGTTCATCCCTGCGGTGGCAGATATCGCAGCCGAGCTGAGGATCACCCGGTTCGACGCGGTCGTCGGCGTCTCCTTCGGAGGCTTGCAAGCCCTTCACACGGCCGTCTCCACCGACCTTGCGGAACGCCTCGTCCTGCACAGCTGCGCGCCCTCGAGGCTCGTCTTTCCGGACACGGCTCGGGACCGGGCGATGGCCAGGGTGGTCTTCAACCCTCGCGTCGAGCGGGCCACGTGGGCCGCAACGAGGGCGATGGTGCGGACCGACCGGGGACTGCGAGTCGTGATGGGCGAGCTGTCCACGCTGCCCGCCGGTGAGTGGTTCGACGAGTGGTCGGCCGACGAGAGGGAGCAGGCGCGGGCGACTCTGCTGTCGATGCGTTCAGGGAGGGGCTTCGTCCTCGACGTCCGCCAGGGCCGTGGGTCGGCTTTGTCCGAGCGCGAGCGGACCCAGCGGGCCGTGAGCGTGCCCACGTTGGTCACCGCGTCGAGAACGGACGGTGGAGCGGCCTTCGCACACGCCCTCGACTTCGAGGCGACCATCACCGGCAGCACACTTGTCGAGACCAACGCCCCCAGCCACTTCGCGTGGATCGGCCCGTCGCGGAGGGTGCTGCTCGAGAGCCTGCGAGAGCTCCTCGGGTCGTAGGGTCTCGGGGGACATGCACCTCGGGGCGCAGCCGCTCAGGCCTTCCGGTCCTGGCGCTTGTCGCGGACTGTCATGGCGTTGCCGACGGTGCGGACCTCGAAGAGCTCGGTGGCCTTGAG
This sequence comes from Pedococcus sp. P1_H8, assembly GCF_056405175.1. Lineage (NCBI taxonomy): Bacteria > Bacillati > Actinomycetota > Actinomycetes > Micrococcales > Intrasporangiaceae > Pedococcus > Pedococcus sp. P1_H8. The sequence goes on along the minus strand of NZ_JBFUCP010000008.1, from coordinate 216,056 downwards.
CAGCTTGCTCAGCGAGCCGTACCCGTAGTTGCGGGAGTCGAAGGACGACTGGTTGGAGATGCTGTTGCCGACCGCGCCGACGCTGGCCCAGCCGTCGTCGTCAGCGGCCCGGGAGACGGCGTTGCGCAGCAGCCGCACGAGGCCGCCGTCCTGGCGGAGATCGGCGGTGGACCGGCGGGCCGGGCTGGCCTCCGCCTTGGGAGCGGCCTTCACAGCGGCCTTGGTCGCGCCCTTCTTGGCGGCCTTGGGGGCCTTGCCCGGTGCAGCCGTGGAGGCCGCGGCCGGTGGCTCGGAGGTGGCCTGGGGCGCACTCTCCCCCTGTGGCACGGTCTCGGCCTGGGGCGCAGGCTCGTCGAGCCGCGCCTCGTCAGGGTCGGCGAGCTGGTCGAGGAAGAGGAACTTGGTGCACGCCGAGCGGAACGGCTCGGGCGTCTTGCGCTCGCCGAACCCGTAGACCGCCGCGCCCTTCTCGCGCAGGTGCATCACGAGCGGGGTGAAGTCCGCGTCCGACGACACGATCCCGAATGCATCGGGGTGGTCGTTGTAGAGCAGTGACATCGCGTCCACGACCATCGCCATGTCACTGGCGTTCTTGCCTCGGCTGTAGTCGTACTGCTGCATCGGCCGGATCGCCCGCGGGTGCAGCACGTCGGCCCACGGCCTGAGCCCAGCCTTGGTCCAGTTGCCGTAGGCGCGGCGAATGCTGGTCTCGCCGTAGGCGCTGAGCTCGTTGAGGATCAGGTCGATCTTCGTCGCCGAGGAGTTGTCGGCGTCGATGAGCAGGGCGATCCGGGCGCGGGGGTCCATGGGGCCCGACGCTACGGCACCCGGCGCCGCGACCGTGGCCACGCGGCATACAGTCGCCTCGTGCCGCTGCTCCTGGACCTGACCCCGTTGCGGGGCCACGCGGCCTACCGGCGGCTGTATGTCGGGTTCACCCTCTCCAACGTGGGCTCGCAGCTGGCTGTCGTGGCGATCGGGCTGCAGGTCTACGAGATCACCCGGTCGACCGCGGCCGTGGGAATCGTGGGGTTCTGCGCGCTTGTGCCGCTGGTCGTGATGGGGCTGTACGGCGGGACGCTCGTCGACCACTTCGACCGGCGCACGGTCGGACTCGTCGCCCAAACCGTCGCGTTCGTGGCGAGCATCCTGTGTGCCCTGCAGGCGTGGCTCGGCAACACCCACGTGTGGGTGCTCTATGCGTTGGTGGCGTTGTGGAACGGAGCCTTCGCGGTCTCGTCGCCGGCTCGCACGTCGATCTACCCGCGGATCCTGCCCCGCGACCTGTTGCCGGCGGCGAACGCGCTGTCGGTGTTCGCGATGAACGCCTCGATGACCGTGGGACCGCTGATGGCCGGGTTCCTCGTCGACTGGGGCGGCTTCAAGGCGGCTTACACGACCGACGCGGTCATCACCACGGCCGCGCTCTGGGGGCTGGCCAGGCTGCAGCCGCTGCCGCCCGAACCCGAGGAGGGGGCGGCGCCGAGCCGGCCGGGGCTGCGGTCGGTTCTCGACGGATTCGCTTTCCTGGCAACGCGGCCCAATGTGCGAATGACGTTTGTCGCCGACATCTGCGCGATGCTGCTGGCCCAGCCACGGGTGCTGTTCCCGGCTGCCGGCGCCATCATCTTCGGTGGCGGCGCCAAGACGGTGGGGGCCCTGTCGGCGGCGGCCGCGGTGGGTGGGATTCTCGCGATGTTCTTCTCCGGGCGGCTCGGACACGTGCGCCGCCAGGGCCTGGCGATCCTGGTCTCCATCGTCGGCTGGGGCTTTGCCATCGCCGGCTTCGGTGCCGCGATGCTGGCGGCCGGTGGCCTGCTTTCCAAGGGTGCGGCGCTGTGGCTCGGGCTGGTCGCGATGGCGGTGGCGGGCGCGTCGGACTCGGTGAGTGCGGTGTTCCGGACGACGATCCTGCAGGCGGCCACACCGGACCACCTGCGCGGCCGGCTGCAGGGCGTCTTCATCGTCGTCGTGGCCGGCGGGCCGAGGCTCGGCGAGATGGCGGGCGGCTTCCTGGCGAGTGGGATCGGCGAGGCGATGACCGCGGTCGTCGGTGGGCTCGCGTGTGTCGTCGCGATCGTCGTGCTGGCCCGTCTACAGCCGGGCTTCGTGCGCTACGACGCGCGCCACCCCGTGCCCTGAGCAGACCTCTGAGTCGAGGGCAGCTAGACCGCGTCGGGTTGCCCGCGTCGCAGGGCGGCGCGGCGGCGTTCGTCGGTGGCGTCGGCCATCGCCCACCGCACCGCCGACGTGGCGACGCCGCCGAGGGGCCGCCCGACCAGGCGCTCGGTGACGGGCAGCCACGGGAGCCGCAACGGCTGCCTGGCCCATCGCGGGAGCATGGCCACGGCGCCCGCTGCCAACGCGGCATACCCGGGTCGGGCGGCCAGCGGCAGTGGCGGGTGGACGAGCAGGAAGCGCGCCGCCTCGCGGGCGGCCGCAGTGGACTCGAGCTCGGGACGGTAGCCCTCGATGCATGCCTTCAGCTCGGCCACGGTGGTCGGTGGGTCGACCACGCCGAGGGCGCTGGCGACGATGCCGCCCTGCTGGACGTACAGGTCGGCCTCTGCGTCAGCTAGCGGCACCACCGCATAGCGCTGGTAGGCCGTGAGGAAGCTGTCGGCCTCGGTCGCGTGCACCCAGGCCAGCAGGTGTGGGTCGCCAGCGGAGTAGGGGCGACCGTCGGCCGCCTTGCCGCGCACCCGGTCGTGGATCGACCGCACGCGCGCGATCTGCTCCTGCGCGTGGTCAATGGTGCCGAAGGTCGTGGTGGCCAGGAACTCGCTGGTCCGCTGCAGCCGTCCCCAAGGGTCGCCCTTGTAGCCCGAGTGCCCCGCGACGCCCGCCATCGCGAGCGGGTGCAGGGACTGGAGCAGGAGCGCCCGGATGCCGCCGGGGAACATGGCGGCGTCGGCGTGCACCCGCCAGATCGGGTCGTCGGGCGTGAACCAGCGGGGTCCCTCGGCGCCCCAGATGCGTTCGGCCTTGGCCTGGGCGTCGGAGCCGGCGACCTTGGAGCGCAGCGCGTGGGCGAGCTGGCGCCGCGCCCCGTCGGCCATCGGCGCCAGGAGGGTCATCGCGACCGACCGGTCCGGCGGCGGGGGAGCTGCTTGAGACGCGCGGCCGGGGTGGGGAGGTCGGCCGGGCGGGCCCGGGTGGACAGGTCGCTGTTGGCGATGAGCTCGGCGAGGGGAGTGGTGGAGGTGGGGTGGGCGGCGATGGCGTCGTCGCCGGAGAAGACCACCCACACGGGTTCGCTGTGGTCGGCTCGCGGGTCGAACGTCTTGAGCACCGTGCCCTCGCGCACCGTCGCCGCGTGCTCGATCGCCCGGCGCCGGGCCCGCTGCCGGTCCAGCGCCGTCTGGGCAGCCTTCATGGCCGGCTCCTTGGCCTGCTGGGCCAGCACGACAACGTGAGGGCCGTACTTCACGCCCCACTTCACGAGGTTGCCGACGGCCTTGCCTTTGCTGGGCATGCTGCCTCCCTGACTACTGGTCCGACCTTCACCCTAATCTCGACCCATGGAAGACCTGCACCGCACTGACCCTCTGCGCCTCGACTACAGCGGTGACGGGATCTCCGAGGCCGAGATCGCGCCCACGCCGTGGCAGCAGGCCAAGCGCTGGGTCGACGAGGCCGTGGAGCGCTCGCAGGCGCAGGCCGACGTCCCCGAGCCCTACGCCCTGTCGGTCGCCACCGTCGACGCCGAGGGACGACCCAACGTGCGGACCGTGCTGATGCGGTTCTTCGACGAGCGCGGCCCGGGGTTCGTCACCGGCACCGAGTCGGCCAAGGGTCTCGAGATCGCCGCCACCGGTGGGATTGCTGCCTCGCTGACCTGGCCCGCGATGTTCCGGGCGATCCGGTTCCGCGGGGTGGCGGAACAGGTGTCGCGCGAGGAGGTGGCGGGCTACTTCGGGTCACGCCCCTGGGCCTCGCGCATCTCCGCGTGGGCCTCGCGACAGTCCCAGCCGATCGAGGGCCGCGCCGGCCTCGAGGAGGCCTACGCCAGGTATGCCGCGCAGTTCCCCGACCGCGGGAACGCGGACGACGTGCCCGTGCCCGACTTCTGGGGCGGGTACCGCGTGCTGTGCGACGAGGTCGAGTTCTGGGGCGGCCGGCGCAACCGGCTGCACGACCGCCTCGTGTTCAGCAGGGTGGCGAAGGGTTCGCTCGACGACGCCGCTGCCTGGACGCTGTCCCGCCGCCAGCCCTGACCTCCCGTCCGTCGCCCCCCATCCCCGGGTCGATGAAAACGCCGGGGATCACCGGCGTTTTTACATCGACCCGGAGTGGGCCTGGGTCTGCACGTCGGTGTCGCCGTGGCCGGAGTTGGCGCCCTCACTGGGCTCTCTCTCCTTGCGGCGCAACAGGAACGACGCCAGCGCCAGCAGGATGATCGTGCCGGTCAGCAGCCCCATCAGTCGCAGCGTGTCGGCGAACGCCGGCTTGCCCAAGAGGTCGGGCGCCTTGACCGACAGCACGACGATCTCCTTGATCGAGGCGATGATCCCGACGAGGAGGAAGGGCTCGGCCACCAGCTCGCGCCGGGAGAGGGTGGTACGCACCGCGAAGAGCAGCTCGACGACGATGAAGACGAGCAGCAGCAGGTCGAGGATGTCCGCAGCCACGTCCACCACCCCGCCGCTGCCGAGGTTGCCGAAGGTGAGGACGGTCTTGCCGATCACGACCGACGCCACGGCGAACAGGATCACCGCCACCGCGAGGTAGATGACGTTCTCGACTCGCTCGATGGTCCCTTCGATCCAGTCCGTCATGACGGACATCCTGTCCGACCTGCGGTGATCCGTCACCCGCTGGGCTACTGGTCCGTATGCCGGGATGCCCATTGCCGGATCGCGGGTCGCCGTCACACTTGTGAACTGAATCACACGCGCACGCCAACGGAGCCGTTCGCGCGGTCCCATCCTCGACCGCCGAATCCCCTCAGGAGCCCCATGGCGCCCGCCATCCACCCCGTCGTCGCCGACGTCACCGCCAGGGTGACCGACCGCAGCCGAGCCAGCCGCACGGCCTACCTGCAACGCATCTCGCGCGCCGCCTCCGAACTGAGCCTGCGCCCGGCCCGCACCGACCTCGGTTGCTCCAACCTCGCCCACGCGGTCGCCGCGTGCGGCGGCAGCGACCGGACCACGATGGCTGCCGACACCGGCGTGAGCCTCGGGATCATCACGGCCTACAACGACATGCTGTCGGCGCACGCGCCGTTCGAGCACTACCCGGCCGCGATGAAGCAGACCGCACGCGAGGTCGGGGCCGTCGCCCGCGTGGCCGGTGGCGTGCCCGCGATGTGTGACGGCATCACCCAGGGGCGGGCGGGCATGGAGCTCAGCCTGTTCAGCCGCGACGTCATCGCGATGTCGGCGGCGATCGCGCTCAGCCACGACGTGTTCGACGGCGTCCTCATGCTCGGCGTCTGCGACAAGATCGTGCCGGGACTGGTCGCAGGGGCGCTGTCGTTCGGCCACCTGCCGACCGCCCTGGTGCCGGCCGGGCCGATGGCGTCGGGCCGCTCGAACGCCGACAAGTCCGAGACCCGCAAGGCGTTTGCCGCAGGTGAGGTCGGGCGCGACGAGCTGCTCGCGAGCGAGGTGGCGTCCTACCACTCGCCGGGCACCTGCACCTTCTACGGCACGGCGAACTCCAACCAGATGCTCATGGACGTCATGGGCCTGCACCTGCCCGGAGCGGCGTTCGTCCACCCCGACGACCCGTTGCGCGAGGCCCTCACGGCCGCGACGACGGTCCGGGTCGCCGAGATCGCCGCGTCCGAGACGCCGTACGGCATCGGCCAGGTCGTGGACGAGAAGACGGTCGTCAACGGGGTCGTCGCCCTCCTGGCGACCGGCGGCTCGACCAACCACACGATGCACCTCATCTCGATGGCAGCCGCCGCGGGGATCGACCTGACCTGGGAGGACTTCGACGACCTGTCGGCCGCGGTCCCGTCCATCGCCCGGATCTACCCCAACGGTCCCGCCGACGTGAACCACTTCCACGCAGCGGGCGGCACGCCGTTCCTCATCGGCACCCTGCTCGACCACGGACTGCTGCACGAGGACGTGCTGACCGTGGCCGGACCGGGGCTGCGGCGCTACACCCAGCGGCCGGTGATGATCGGCGGCCAGCTCGGGTTCGTCGACGCCGCAACGGAATCCGGCGACCCGGCCGTCCTGCGCCCGGCCGACGACCCGTTCACCGTCGACGGCGGGCTCCGCGTCCTCGGCGGCAGCCTGGGCCACGCGGTCATCAAGGTGTCGGCCGTCGCGGAGGAGCACCGCGTCATCGAGGCCCCGGCGCGCGTCTTCACCGACCAGGTCGGCTTCCTCCAGGCGTTCTCCCGCCGCGAGCTCGACCGCGACGTCGTCGTCGTGATCCGCGAGCAGGGTCCCAGCGCCAACGGGATGCCCGAGCTGCACGCCCTGACCCCCTCCCTGGGAGTCCTCCAAAAGCGCGGGTATGCCGTGGCCCTGGTCACCGACGGCCGAATGAGTGGGGCGTCGGGCGCCATCCCGGCGGCCATCCACGTCACCCCCGAGTCCGTGCACGCCGGGCCGATCTCGAAGATCCAGGACGGCGACGTCATCCGCGTCGACTCGCTGACCGGGCGGCTCGACGTGCTCGTCGACGAGGACGAGTTCGCCGCCCGGGTCCCCTCGCCGCGCGTCACCGCCGAGGGGGTCGGCACCGGGCGTGAGCTGTTCGCGTCCATGCGCGCCGCCGTCGGTCGCGCCGACGAGGGCGCCCACGTCTTCGGCAGCCTCGGTCACGTCTGGGACCGAAGCGATTCCGCCCCGTTCGTCAGCCACGAGGAGAACCGATGACCACCGCCAACACCCTCACCGGCGCGAGCGCGCCGACGACCGCGAGCGCGCAGTTGAGCCTCACGCAGCCGGACGGCCCCACGAAGCCGGTCCTCTACAGCGAGGCGGACATCCTCGACCTGGCCCCGGTCATCCCGGTGGTCGTCGTGGACTCCGTCGAGCAGGCCGTGCCGCTGGCACGGGCGCTGGTCCGCGGCGGCATACCCGTCATCGAGATCACGCTGCGCAGCGAAGCCGGTCTCGGCGCGATCGAGGCGGTGGCCTCGCAGGTCGAGGGCATGGTCGTCGGCGCGGGCACGGTGGTCACGCCGGAGCAGGTGCAGCAGGTCAAGGACGCCGGGGCGCAGTTCCTGGTCACCCCGGGGTCGCCCCCGCGGCTGCTGGACGCTGCCCTGGCGAGCGGCCTGCCGCTGCTTGCGGGCGCCGGCACGCTGACGGAGATGCTCGTGCTGGCCGAGGCAGGCCTCGAGGCGATGAAGTTCTTCCCGGCCGAGGCGAGCGGTGGGCGGCCCTACCTGTCTGCCGTGAGCGGGCCGTGTCCGCACCTGCGGTTCTGCCCGACGGGTGGGATCACGCCCGAGACGGCGGCAGCGTGGTTGGCGCTGCCGAACGTCGGCTGTGTCGGCGGGTCCTGGCTGACACCGAAAGACGCTGTGGCGCAAGGGGACTGGCCCCGCATCGAAGCCCTGGCCGCCGAGGCGGCTGCCCTGCGCCAGCCCTGACGCGCGGGCAACACGTCGCTGGGCATGGAACAGCCCGTGGGCTTCGCCTCGCCGACAACGATCGGCTCGGCTTGCGCAGGGGACGACCTGCACGGCCCACGGGCTGCGGTGAACTGCTGGGGATTGCGCCGGATGGCGGACCTCGAGCAGTCGAGGTGCGCTAGCGCGCAGTCACCTCACGCGTCCATATTGAAATCACTTCTTGGACCACCTCCCTTCCGTGTAGCTCGACGCTAATTCGGGAAGGTCGGCTGGTGCAACGGTTTTTTCGCGCGAGTTGGCGGCGCTCAGACGGAGGTGACGACCTCGTCGTAGTCGAGGCGGGGGAGCCGGTCCATCCAGGCGCCCTCCGCAGGGCGGCCGATGTTGACCACCGCGAGGGTGCGGTGGGCGCCGTCGGGGAAGAACTCACGGTCCACGCCGGCGGCGTCGAACCCGGTCATCGGGCCGGCAGCCAGGCCGGCCGCGCGGACGCCGAGGATGAAGTAGGCGACCTGCAGGGTGGCATTGAGGGTGGCCGACCCCTCGCGCATCTGGTCGTTGCCGGCGAAGAGGTCGCGAGCGCCCTCGAAGTGGGGGAAGACCTTGCCGAGCTCGTCGTGGAAGTCGGTGTCGGCAGCCAACACGGCCACCAGGGGGGCGGTGGACGTCTTCGCCTTGTTGTTGCCGCCCATCAGCTCGACGAGCCGGCCGCGGGCGTCGGGCGTGCGCACCAGGACGATCCGCAGCGGCTGGTTGTTCATCGACGTCGGGGCCCACTTCACGAGGTCGTAGATGGCGCGCACCTGCTCCTCGCTCACCGGCTCGTCGGTGAAGGCGTTGGCCGTGCGGGCGTCGCGGAACAGCAGGTCCTGAGCCTCGGGGGAGAGCTCGAGGTGGTCGGCGAACTGGGCCTCGAGCTCGGTCAGGGAGTCATGGGTCTGAGTCATGATTCGTTGAACAATCAATCTCATGGTTGCATTCCTCAACCATGAAAGCGCAGGTCAGGTGTCGCGGTGCACCTTGTGCGGGGCGGCCTGGATGCGCGGTTTGATGACGAGCAGGTCGATGTTCACGTGGGCCGGGCGCCCGACCATCCAGCCGATCGCCTCGGCGATGTCCTGGGCCACCAGCGGCTCCGAAACCCCCGCATAGACCGCGTCGGCCCGGGCCTGGTCACCGCCGAACCGCGTCAGGGCGAACTCCTCGGTCCGCACCATCCCGGGCGCGATCTCCTCGACCCGTATGGGCTGGTCCACGAGCTCGAGCCGCAGGGTCTGGGTCAGGGCCGTGACCGCGTGCTTGGCCGCGACGTAGCCCGAACCGCCCTCGTAGGCGACGTGTCCCGCGATGGACCCGACGTTGACGATCGTCCCCGCGCCCGAGGCGATCAGGGCCGGCAGCAGCGCCTGGGTCACCTGCAGCGTGCCGATGACGTTGGACTCGAACATGCCACGCCAGTCGGAGACGTCGGTGTCCGCGGCCGGGGCGAGCCCGAGGGCGCCACCCGCGTTGTTGACGAGCACGTCGAGACGGTCGCCGACCTCAGCAGCCAGCCGGGCCACGTCGTCGGCCGACGTCACGTCGCAGACCAGGGCCCGACCGCCGATCTGCCCGGCCAGGGCTTCGATCCGGTCGCCGCGGCGCGCGGCGCAGACCACCTCGAAACCGTCCGCCGCCAGCTGCCGGGCGGTCGCCTCACCGATGCCGCTGCTGGCCCCGGTTACCACTGCGAGCTTGCTCATGCCGCACCTCCGGCGGGTCGAGGGGCACTGGCTTTCTGAAAGGCACTGGGCTTCTGAAAGGCACTGGGCTTCTGAAAGGCACTGGGGTCGATGGCGATCCAGGTGGCCTCGGCCTGCGCGAGCAGGCTCCCCTCCGCGGCATACAGGGCGGTGCCGCTCAGGTATTTGCGACTGGTGGCCTTGCGGGCCTCGCCACCGCTCTGCCACGCCATCACCACGTGCTCGTCGCCGGGTGTGGGCAGGCTCGACACCTGCGCCGTCATCGTGCCGAGCACCATCGCCCGGCCGGCAATTCCCGAGGCCCAGGCGCCCGGACAGTCCAGGGCGGCCCACACCGTCTCGAGGTCGACGTCCGCGCGGGGGCGCCACGCCGCGGCATACTCACCATCGCCTCCGGCCACCCGAGCGGGCTGGAGCCTCAGACCGTCGCCGGCGGCGCGACCGGTGCCGCACGAGAAGCAGGTGGGAAAGGGATGGGCGGCGAGGCCTTCATAGCCCTCACCCGCCGCCGCGGCCTCGGCGAACGACACAGCAACAGGTATGCCGCCCGCGTCCAGTCCCGGCGCCGTCGTCGCCTCGACGACGAGGTGCTCACCGTCGCGGACCTCGAGGGTGCGGTGGCCCTGCGCCGAACCGCTCTGCACGGTCAGCTCCCGATCGAGCGGCGGAGGGGTGCGGAGCCGCACGGTGACGGCTTCGTCGGGCCCGGGCTGGAGCAGCGCAGCCGCGTGCCCGCTGACCCATCCGCCGTTGCCCGACTCGGGCGGGCCGCAGAAGCGTGAGGGCACGACGAAGCTCATGGCCCGAACCTACTCGTGGCGTCTCTCGGCGTGAGAGGTCAGGGGCATCCGTGGCCAGACCGCGTCAGAATGGCCGGGATGTCCGCCCCCAAGCCCCGACCCGAGCTCGACAGCGAGGCTCCCTTCAGCCTGCGCGGGATCGCCGTGCCGGCGTACGGCCCCACGATCATCGTGGCGATCGGCAGCGGTGCGATCGTCCCCATCGTCACGCTGAGTGCCCTCGACCTCGGGGCGACACCGGCGATCGCCGCCCTCACGGCCGGGCTGGCCCTCGTCGCCGAGCTGTTCTTTGCCGTGCCGGCCGGAGCGCTCGTGCACCGGGTTGGGGAGCGGCGCGCGCTGCTGTGGGCGAGCGCGGTGGACGCGGTGGCGGCGTTCGTGGCCCTGACCGCCCCGTCGCTCGGCGTGCTCATGGTCACGGTGTTCGCGATGGGGTTCACGTCGTCGGTGTTCCTCGTGGCGCGGCAGGCCTACCTCATCGACGCGGTACCGGTCACCATGCGGGCGCGAGCCCTGTCGACCCTCGGCGGGGTCAACCGGATCGGGATGTTCATCGGGCCGTTCATCGGGGCGCCGATCATCCACCTGTGGGGGCCGCGCGCCGGGTTCGCGGTGGCCGTGGCGGCCGGCCTCGGGGCGGCGGCGCTGGTGTGGCTGGGGCCGGACCTCACGGCCGCGCACGAGGCGCGGGCCAGGGAGGCCTCGCGTGACCGGCCGTCCGCTGGCGGCGGTTCCACCGGCGGTTCCACCGGCACAGCGGCGGTGCTCTGGGACCACCGCAGGGTCTACCTGACCATCGGCCTGGGCGTCATGGTCATCGGGGCCGCACGCTCGGCCCGACTCGTCCTGCTCCCGCTCTGGGCGGCGCACGTCGGCCTGTCCGCCAGCACGACGGCCGTCATCTTCGGCATCGTCGCCGGCGTCGAGATGCTGCTGTTCTACCCGGCGGGGTCGGTCATGGACCGGTTCGGCCGGATCTGGGTCGCGGTGCCGTGTGTCGTGCTGCTCGGCCTCGGGATGATCGCCCTGCCCCTGACCCACAGCGCGCTCGCGGTGACGCGGGTTGCCCTGGTGGCCGCCGTGGGCAACGGCATGGGATCCGGCATCGTGATGACCCTGGGAGCCGACAGTGCGCCGGAAGTGGGCCGTTCCCAGTTCCTCGGTGGCTGGCGCTTCGTCTCCGTTCTCGGCATGAGCGGCTCTCCCGCGCTGATCAGCCTCATCACGGCGCAGGCAGGGCTGGCGGCGGCCTGCGTCAGCCTCGGCGGGCTGGCGCTGGTGGGGACGGGCTGGCTGGGCTACTGGGTGCCGCGCTACGACCCGGTGCGCGGCGGCGCATCCCGCTGACCATCGCCGCGACGCATCCCGCTGACCAGCGACGCACCCGCCGGGTGATGCGTGACGCGCTGACGGCCGCAGGTGAGAGGCTTAGGCCTGTGACCGACCTGATCGACACCACCGAGATGTACCTCAAGACGATCTTCGAGCTCGAGGAAGAGGGCATCACGCCCCTGCGCGCTCGCATCGCCGAGCGTCTCGGGCACTCCGGGCCGACCGTCTCCCAGACTGTCGCGAGGATGGAGCGCGACGGCCTGCTCAGCCTCGCCGGCGACCGCCACCTCGAGCTGTCCGACCACGGCCGGCTGCTCGCGACGCGCGTGATGCGCAAGCACCGGCTGGCCGAGCGGCTGTTGGTCGACGTCATCGGCCTGGAGTGGGAGTACGTCCACGACGAGGCCTGTCGCTGGGAGCACGTGATGTCCGAGCGGGTCGAGCGCAAGATCCTCGCGATGCTCAAGGACCACCACGACTCGCCGTACGGCAACCCCATCCCGGGCCTCGACGAGCTGGGCGAGGACGAGCCGACCGAGGACTTCCGCTTCGGACTGCGGACCCTGACCGAGCTGGCCGGAGACTCCCCTGAGACGGTGCTCGTGCGCCGGATCGGCGAGCCGGTCCAGGTCGACCACGAGGCGCTGAGCCTGCTCACCGTCGCGCGGCTGCTGCCCGGCGAGCGGGTGCGGGTGCACCGCGCCGACGGCCGCGTGGTCGCGGTCCGTGAGGGTGCGCCCGAGTCCACCGGCGTCTCGCTGCCCGACGAGGTGGCACAGCACGTCTTCGGTGCGCTCATCTGAGCGCGTCGGCGTGTCCGATCTCTGGTCGGGTGCGCGTTTCCTGAGCACGAAAGCACAGATGTGCGTGACGTCGCGATGGACTCTCTTGGGGCGGCCGTGACCTCAACGTGACATTCCCAGACGGCTTGTGTACGGTGGCTCCGGTTCACTCGCCCCCTGGGTGAACCGGCTCGATGTGGAACGCCTAGTCCTGTCACCACGCCCGAGTCATCAGTACAAACCGCTTGGCAGGAGCGGGGGACCCAACTTTGGGCCTTCTCTTCACGAGGAGGTCCTTGGGGTTAAGTCTCCACGTACGCGCCCGCAAGGTCGGGCGACAACCGTGGAGGCCGGGTGATCTACCTCCACCCGAACCCGACAGCTCACCTCGTAGGCGCCGGAGGTTCATCCATCGTGGCTTCACACAGTTCTGGCCGTCACCGCGCGCCGGGCCGCTTCAATCCCGTCTCCGAGTTGTCGGACATCGTGGCCAGCGCCGCGCAGCCGGCAGTCAAGACCTCAGCGGTCATCGCCGCTTCCGGTGGTCTTGTCGCCTCGTTCGCCCTTCCCGCCTCTGCTGCCTCGGCCAGCCCGTCGGCGGTGACCAAGAGCGCCACCGTCACCGCGCCCGTCGCTGTGCAGGCGCCCGAGACCGCGGCCCCGACCGCGACCGACGCCTTCGGTGTCATCGGCTTCAAGGCAACGGCCAAGCCCAAGCCCAAGCCCGTCGTGGCGCCCGCCGCGGCCCGCACGAGCGACCGCACCGCGAGCCGTTCGACCGCCCGCAAGGACTACACCAGCCTCAAGCCGGCTGCCGGCGGCGTGCTCGCCATCGCGGCCCAGTACGAAGGCCTGATGTACTCCTACGGCGGCACCAGCCCGTCGACCGGCTTCGACTGCTCCGGCTTCACGCAGTACGTCTTCGGCAAGGTCGGCATCAGCCTGCCGCGCACCGCCGAGGAGCAGCGCTCAGCCACCACCCGCGTGTCGACCCCGCAGCCGGGTGACCTCGTGTTCTTCGGCAGCCCCGCCTACCACGTGGGCATCTACGCCGGGAACGGCAAGATGTGGGACTCCCCGCGCAGCGGCCAGGCCGTCGCGCTGCGTTCCATCTGGTCCTCGAACGTCACCTACGGTCGCCCCTGACCTGAGGTTGGCCACCGCGCCAAGCCACGGTCCGCAGGCCCCCTCCCGCTTCGGCGGGTGGGGGCCTGCGGCGTCCCCGCCCCGCCCGGTCCGAGGTATGCCGCGGGGCCAGCCGTGCGGCATACGCCCGACTTGCGTGGTCGTGTGAGGATGGATGGATGAACGACGCACACCAGGCCAACGACGACCGCTCGAACGCAGTGGAGATCGACGTCTGGGCGGACGTGGTCTGCCCGTGGTGCTACATCGGCAAGCGACGGCTGGAGCTGGCGATCGCGGAGAGTGCGCACCCCCACGAGGTCACCGTGACCTACCACGCGTTCGAGCTCGACCACCACGTCACGCACGGCGACGGGGAGACGGTGCTCCAGTGGTTGGCGAAGCGCTACGGCACCGACCTGGCAGGGGCCCGTGAGATCGCGGAGCGGCCCGCTGTGACCGGCCGTCCGGACGGGGTCGAGATCGTCGTCGACAAGCAGCTGCGGGCCAACTCGTTCGACGCGCACCGGCTGGTCGCGCTCGGCCTCGCCCAGGGCGGCCCGGCCCTGCAGGCCGCGGTGCTCGAACGCCTCTACAGCGCGCACTTCTCCGAGGGCAAGCTGATCGACGACATCGAGACCCTGCAGCGCCTGGGCGCCGAGGCTGGGCTCGACGGGCGTCGGGTGTCGGCGGTGCTGGCGGGCGACGAGTTCGCCGACCACGTGCGCGCCGACGAGGAGGCGGCGATCGACATCGGCGTCTCGGGCGTGCCGTTCTTCATGGCCAACCGCAGGGTGGCGCTGTCCGGCGCGCACTCACCCGAGGTCATCGGCCAGCTGATCGAAGCCGCTCTCAACGGCGATCACGAGGTGATGAGCGCCGGGGCCTGACGAGGCGCCTGGTCCACCGCGCCCCGCTCAGTCGGCGAGGGCTGCCTCGAAGGCATCCAGCGTCGGTCGGCTGAACAGCACGAACCGGACGAGCTCGATCGCCTCGTCCCCTCCGTCGCCGGGCGCGACGGCAAGACTCACGCGAACGGCTTCGACCGCGATCCGAGCCACCTCGGCCGAGTCCCAGCCATAGATCCCGGCGCTGACCGCCGGGAAGGCGATGCTCCGGGCACCCACCTCCCCGGCGACGTCGAGGCTGCGGGTGAAGCAGGACGCCAGCAGTGCCGGGTCGGTCTGCCCGCGATGCCGGTTCGGGCCGACGGTGTGGATCACCCATCGCGCGGGCAGGTCGCCCGCAGTCGTCGCCACCGCGTCGCCCACGTCGAGGCCGTCCCGGTGAGTGGTGGTGCGCAACGCCCGGCAGGCCTCCAGCAGCTGCGGGCCGGCCGCGGCGTGGATCGCACCGTCCACCCCGCCTCCACCGAGCAGCTGCGAGTTCGCGGCGTTGACGATGGCGTCGACGTGCTGGGTGGTGATGTCACCCAGCACGGCTTCGATGGTGACCATCCACCCACGGTATGCCGCGGGCGCCGCTCCGGGTCTACGGGTTGATCGCGAGGAAGACGAACGCGGCGAGCAGCACGAGGTGGACGCCACCCTGGAGCCGCGTCGCGCGACCCGGCACCACGGTCAGCACACTCACGACCACGGTCAGGGCCAGGAGCACCATCTGGGTCGGGCCCAGGCCCAGCAGCAGCGGACCATCGAGCCAGATCGAGGCGATGGCGATGGCTGGAATGGTCAGGCCGATGCTGGCCATGGCCGAACCAAGCGCGAGGTTGAGGCTCGTCTGGATGCGGTTGCCGCGGGCGGCGCGGGCGGCTGCAAGGGTTTCGGGCAGCAGCACCAGCAGGGCGATGACGACGCCGACGAACGACTGCGGGAAGCCTGCCGCCGCCACGGCCGACTCGATCGCCGGCGACTCGACCTTGGCCAGACCCACGACCGCGACGAGCGACACGAGCAGCAGCCCGAGGCTCTGGAGGGTCTCGCTGTCGCTGGGCGGGTCGGCGTGCTCATCCTCGAGCGGTGTGCCGTCATGGCTCACGGGGAGGAAGAAGTCGCGGTGCCGTCTGGTCTGCGTCGACACGAACATCCCGTAGAGCGCCAGCGAGATCACCGCTGCGAAAGCGAGCTGCGAGCTGGAGAACTCCGGCCCGGGCGCGCTCGTCGTGAACGTCGGCACCACCATCGTCATGACGGCCAGCGTCGTCACGGTGGCCAGGGCCGCACCGGTGCCCTCGGCGTTGAACGAGATGAGCCGGTACTTCACAGCACCGAGGAACAGCGACAGCCCGACGATGCCGTTGCACGTGATCATGACCGCGGCGAAGACGGTGTCGCGGGCGAGCGACTGGGTGTCCTTGCCGCCGCTGACCATCAACGTGACGATGAGGGCCACCTCGATGATCGTGACGGCCACGGCGAGGACGAGCGATCCGAAGGGTTCGCCGACGCGGTGCGCCACGACCTCGGCATGGTGCACCGCGGCCAGGACGGCGGCGGCGAGGGCCACCGCGACCACGAGCACGGGCAGGGTGCCGAGGTGTCGCCCCCACGTGAGGACGAGGGCGAGGATGGCTATCAGTGGCGCGAGGGTGGTCCAGGTCAGAGATGTCTTCTTTGATTTGGTCCTGGTCGTTTTCGCGGCCATGCCCCATTCTCACAGGTGAGCAGCACCGTCTCCCAATCGTCGCGGCCCAGTCGCTACGGTCATGCCCCATGACCTTCTCGATCGTCGGCCAGGTGGGTGAGGGCTTCGGGATAGCCGTCGCGAGCAAGTTCCCCTTCGTCGGGGCAGTCGTCCCGCAGGCGCGTCTCGGGGTCGGCGCCGTGGCGACCCAGGCGATGGCGCGGGTGGGCTACCGAGCGGTGGCGTTGGACGCGCTCGCGGGGGGAGCGTCGGCCGACGAAGCCGTCGTCGCGTGCACGACCCCCGATGGCGACCGCACGCACCGCCAGCTCGGGGTCGTGGGCGTCGACTCCCAGGCGACCTACACGGGTGGCTCGTGCATGGACTGGGCCGGCGGCGTCAGCGGCCGGGAGCGCACGGGCGGCTATGCGATCCAGGGCAACATCCTCACCGGCCCCGACGTGGTGGCGGCGATGGAGGCCGCCTGGCTCGGTTCCGCCGGATCCTCCCTCACCGACCGGCTCGTCGAGGCGCTGTTGGCCGGCGACGCCGCTGGCGGCGACTCACGTGGCCGCCAGGGCGCTGCCCTGTATGCCGTGCTGCCCGGAGCGGGGTACGACCACTGTGGGGTGCTCGCGGACATCCGGGTCGACGACCACCCGGACGCGCCGCAGGAGCTGGCCAGGCTGTTGCGGCTGAACGACCTCGTGTTCGGGAGCCCCGAGCTCGTGCTGCCCTGGGCCGACAAGGCAGGCGCGGTGGCTGAGGTTGGCACGGTCGCCGACAAGGCCGGGACGGTGGCCGACGAGGTTGCGCGAAGGCTTGCGCTGCTGGGCCACCACGGCGAGGTGACGCAGGCCTTGGCCAGCTGGGCAGGCGAAGCCAACTACGAGATGCGACTCAGCCCCGACGGCATCGACTCCAAGGTGCTGGCCGCCCTGCGCGAAGCCACGGCCTGAGTGCCCGCCTCCGACCACGCGCCCTCGCGCCCGCGACCTTCTTCCCTCCGACGCCCTAACCTCTGCTAGCAGAAGTTCCCTCGCTCAGCGCAGGTTGCACCCTGTGCTAAGAGAGCCAAGCTCTGCTAGCAGAAGTTGCTGCAGGAGGTCAGTCGGCGGGTGAGGCTCGACGCTGCGGGGCGGGCTCAGCTTGGGACGAAGGCTGCCGCTAAGCATTGGCCTCAGGCCGGGTCGACCTGCTCGGGCTCGCTGTCCCCGGCCTCGCCGCCGGCAGCCTTGCGGCGGCGACGCTCCAGGTCCTCTGCCTCGAGCCGCTCGCGCTCCATCCGCTGGCGCTTGGCTTCCTTCAGCTGGGCCTCGGCGCGCTCCCGCACCTGGCGCAGGAACGCGGCGTCGTCATCCGGGTTGGTCGCGACGAACCGGCCAGGTCGTTCGTACTCCGGGTACGCCGCACCGGTGTTCCCTTTGTACGGCAAGCTCCGCGGGGGTGCCTGCGGTCGTCCGGCCACGAGCCAGGCCACGGCACCGACCACGGACGTCACGAGCACGATGAAGATCCAGGTCACCTTGGGCAGGTTCCGGATGCGCGACTCATCGGTCATGATCACGTCGAAGAGGCAATAGATCCACAGTGCCGTCCCGAGGATCCCCAATCCAAGTTCTGCTCGAATCACGCCTCAGAGGGTGGCACAACGAACCCACCCGGATGGGCAGATTGCCCAGAATCACCGCCTCGCCCCCGGCCTACGTCAGCGTTTGAGCAGGCGGGCTTCCCATGGACGGAGGGGGGCGGTGGGCGAGGCGGGGTCGCCCAGGTTGCCGAGCAGCAGGGCCGCCTCGGACCATCGGTCCAGATCGGTAACTGCGCCGGAGAGGTCGAGGTCGTCGCCGGAGAAGTTGGCGAGGACCAGCAGGTCGGTGCCCGCGTGGGAGCGGGTGAAGGCGTACAGGGTCTCGTGGTCCGGCGCGATCATCGTGAAGTCGCCGTGCGCGATGGCCGGCTCGGTGTGGCGCAGCTCGATGAGGCGCCGGTAGTGGTGGAACACGGAACCCTCGTCGGCCACCGCGGCCGCCGCGTTGATCTCCGTGTGGTTGGGATTCGTTGCGGACCAGGGCTTTCCGGTCGTGAAGCCCGCGTGGGCACCGTCGTCCCACTGCATGGGGGACCGGGCGTTGTCGCGGCTTCCGAGTCGCAGGTTGACGAGGATCTCCTCGACGTCGCCCCCGGCGCCGGCCGCCAACCGGTAGTAGTTGACTGACTCGATGTCGAGGAAGTCGTCGGCCGTCGCGAACGGCACGTTGGTCATGCCGAGCTCCTCGCCCTGGTAGACGTACGGCGTGCCTCGGTGCAGGTGCAGCACCGTGCCGAGCAGCTTGGCCGAGGCGACCCGGTGCTCGGGCGCGTCCGAGCCGAACCGCGACACCGCCCGAGGCTGGTCGTGGTTGTTCCAGTAGAGCGAGTTCCAGCCGACCTCCGCGAGCCCGTCCTGCCAGCGGCCGAGCGAGGTCTTGAGGTCACGCAGGTCGACCCGACTCCGATCCCACTTGTGCGCCCCGATGTCGAGGCCCACGTGCTCGAACTGGAAGACCATGTCGACCTCGTGCCGCGAGGGGTCGGTGTAGAGGATCGCGTCCTCGACCGTGACCCCCGGCATCTCGCCGACAGTGAGCAGCTTCTCGGCACGTCCCTCGAAGACCGACTCGTGCATCTCCTGGAGGAACTCGTGAATCCGGGGACCGTTGAGGAAGTGGGGCGTCCCGTCGCCGAGCTGCGAGTCGCCAGGGAGCGGCTTCCCATCGGGCAGTGACGTCACCTTCGAGATCATGTTGATGACATCCATGCGGAATCCGTCGATGCCCCGATCGAGCCACCAGCGCATCATCGCGTAGACCGCCTCGCGGACCTCCGGGTTCTCCCAGTTGAGGTCGGGCTGCTTGCGGCTGAACAGGTGCAGGTAGTACTCGCCCGTCGCCTCGTCGAGCTCCCAGGCGGGTCCGCTGAAGAACGACTCCCAGTTGTTCGGCGCCCCGTCACCGCCCGACCGCCACCAGTACCAGTTGCGCTTCGGATTGTCTGTGCTGGAACGGGATTCCACGAACCACGGGTGCTCGTCGGACGTGTGGTTGACGACGAGGTCCATGACGATGCGTATGCCGCGCGCGTGCGCCTGCTCGATCAGCGAGTCCACGTCCGCGAGGGTCCCGAACGTCGGGTCGATGTCCTGGTAGTCGGCGATGTCATAGCCGTTGTCGTCCTGAGGGCTCGTGTAGATCGGCGACAGCCACACGACGTCGACGCCGAGCTGTTCGAGGTAGTCGAGCCGGCTGATGATCCCCGGGACGTCACCGATGCCGTCACCGTTGGAGTCCTGGAAGCTGCGGGGATAGATCTGGTAGACGACGGCTTCGCGGAACCACTGGTCATCGGTCATGGCTGAGTCTTTCGACCCGCACCCCCCTCGGCAAGCGCAGGCAATCCCTGCGCAGTAGCGAACCCTGCGCAGCTGTGATCCAGACGCGGCCTGCCCTATGTCCGCTTCACGAAGGTGACTCGTTTTCGACCGGTGCCCTCGCGGAAGACGCGGTGGTGGTAGCCGGGGTCGTGGATGCGCTTGTGGTGGTAGCCGCAGAGGGGGACTGCCAGGTCGAGATCGGTCCGACCACCGGATGCCCACGGATCCTCGTGATGATGCTCGGTCCAGGCGTAGGGCCGGTCGCAGTCATCTGCGGCACAGGAGTCGTAGGTCAGGGCCAGCGCGACCCGCTGCGCCTCGGTGAAGAATCGTTGCGAGCGGCCGAGATCGAGGAGTTGCGACTCCCCGCCGAGGACCGCCGGGACGATCCCCGCGCCACAGGCCAGCCGTCGGGCCTCGGATGCGGAGACGTCGTGGCCGGTGTCGAGGTGGGCCGCTCCCACCGCGGCCTTGAGCTTGTCGTGGTCGAGGGTCACCAGGATGGTCGCGTTGACCTTGCCTGACAGGTGGTCGGTGGGCAGGTGCTCCAGCAGCTCGACGAACGCGCGGCCGTACTTCTGCGACCAGTCCAGCTCCTCGGCCCGAAACGCATCCCACGTCGCCTCGGCGGTCTCGGCAGCGGTCAGCTCGGTGCCGCCCTCAGCCGCCTGGGCTTTCGCGTCCCGCGCCGCGCGCTGGGCGAACCGGCGCGGTGAGGCGATCTGCTGGATGACCTTCTGCAGGATCTGGCCGGCCAGGGTCGGCACGGTGAAATGGCCCGTCATGGTGCCGTCGTGGTTGTCGTGGATCGTCAGCTTGGTCGCGGCCAGGGCCCGCTCCTCCTCGGAGCGCAGGATCGAATCCTCGTGGGCGTCGACCTCGGCCTGGCTCCGTTTCGCTGACTCGAGGGCCCGCCGGGCGGTCTTGCGCAGCCTGACCGGGTCGACTCGTTTGGCCATCGCGACGAGCGACTGCTCGATCGCGACTCGCTCGGCCTCGTCCAGGCCCGCGGGGAGCTGTTCCGCCGTGCGGGCAATGACGTGGGCATGCTCCGTCGAGAACGCGCCCTCGCTCAGCGCAACCCTGGTCGCGAACAGCCCGTCATCGAGGGCGGTCGCCAGCCGCACGTCCTTGGCTGCCGACGCGCCGTCGCGGCGAGAGCGAGCCGCCAGCCAGGCCGCCGTACCCGTCATCCCCGCGTCCGCGGCGACGTCGGCCTTGTCCACGACGGAGACAAGCGACAGCTTCATGGCCTGCAACCGCGCCCCAGCCCTCTCGACCTCGTCGATCAGGCCTGACGCCTCGTGCCCCGAGAGCTCCCCGACGCCATCGCACCGGTCGAGCACCGAGTGCACCTGACGTACAGCGTCGGCCGCCGACAGGGGCGGCGACGGGTGGAGTGGGGCGATGGCCATGCCTCACTGTATTCGAACAGGTGTTCGAAGGTCAACCCAGAAATGGCTAGGAACCTGGGGGGCCATTGACCCATACCCCTGCATGCCGGACGATCAGGTCGACGGAGTCGAGGGTGACTCATGGACAGTCAAGGGGGATTCATGGCAGGCGTGTCGATCTTCGCGGTCATCCTGATCGGGCTCTTCGTCCTCGGTGCGGTGGCGATCGTGGCCCTCGTCGCCGTGGGCATCGTGCGCACACTGCGGGACAGGCGCACCCGCGACGAGCGCCTCGCCGACGAGCACGGCGACATCGCGCCGGGCACCTTCAAGCTCACGCCCGGTTTCGGGGGCGGCGACATCGACGGTGGCACGGGCGGCTTCTGACCGCCTCCGCACCATGCGGTGAGGTATGCCGCGGGGCCCAGCCGCGCGGCATACCTCACCGTATGGTCATGGCTGGGCAGGCTCCGCCGCTGCGGCGATCAGGTGAGTGAGGCTGTCGCGCATGGCTTCGAGCTCGCCGATGCTCATGCCGAGGCGGTCGATGATCGCCGGCGGGATGCGTTCGGCCCGCTTGCGGGCGGCGGCACCCTTCCTGGTGAGGGAGACGGCGAGGGCGCGGTCGTCCTGGGGGTCCCGGTCGCGGGTGACCATCCCGCTGGCCTCGAGGCGCTTGAGCAGCGGTGAGAGCGTCGCCGGCTCCAGGCTGAGGCGTTGGGCGAGGTCGCTGACGCGCAGCGGTGAGTCCTCCCAGAGGGCCAGCATGACGAGGTACTGCGGGTGGGTCAGGCCCATCGGCTCGAGCAGCGGCCGATAGAGCGCGATCACGTTGCGCGATGCGACCGCCAGGGCGAAGCAGACCTGGCGGTCGAGCTTCAGCAGGTCTGCCGGCGTCGTGGTCGAGGCGGGGGTTTCGGCGGTCACGATTTCGAGTCTAGGGGGTCGGGCGGTATCGTTAGGGCACAGATAGTTAGGGCACTAACGAAAACATGGAGCGAGCAATGAGTCGCAAGGCTGACCGCGAAGGACTGTCGCTGGGCTATCGGATCGCCTACCGCGTCAAGGTGCTCGGCATGCACATGTACGGGCCGGCCCAGCTGGGCGACGCGGAGGACCCGCACCGCCGACTCGAGCGCAAGCGCGCGGCCAAGGTCGCGGCGGCTCGCCGGGCCCGCGAGCTGCGAGAGTCCCGCGCGACCGCTCAGTAGCAGCCGGTGACGGTCGCCGCGAGCATGTCGATGTTCTGGCGCATCACGGTCGTCGACGTGGGTTTTCCGTTGATGACAAAGGCAAAGGCCTTGACTCGCCCGTCCGTTCCCTTCGTCCAGCCACTCAGCGCGACGGCGTCGGTCAGGGTGCCGGTCTTGGCGTGGACCTTGCCCACGGCGCACTTCGAGGTGGACGCGGTGAACCGGCCCCAGGACGCCCGCAGCGTTCCCGTCTGACCGGAGATCGGCAGGCCCGCGTTGCTGCGCAGGAGGGCGAAGGGGGTCGCGTTGGCGGGTTCGAAGACGTTGGTCACGAGCCGTGCGAGTTGCAGGCCGGTGAGGCGGTCGCTGCGTGACAGTCCCGACCCGTCATAGAGCGCGTTGGCGGACAGGCCCTCGCTCCGCAGGCGAGCCGTCTGCGCGGACCTCGCTGCGGTCCAGGTCTTGCCGTAGCCCAGCTTGATGCCGACCAGGCGGTGCAGCGCCTCGGCGTGCTCGTTGTCGGACTCGAGCATCATCCGCGACACGATCTGGCTGACGGTCTGCCCCGCCGAGCTGGCCAGCACCGGGCTGGTCGAGCCTGCGGTGCCCCGCCCGATCCGGGTCACGGTGAGGCCGTTCGCCTTGAGCTTGGCCGCGAAAAGGACGGCCGAGTCGATGGTGGTGTCGGAGACCTGACGCCCGTCGACGACCAGGGCCCGCAGCCACGTGGTGTCGGCGGGGATGTACGTCGAACGCCACCCCGTCGCCAAGGTGGGCGGTGCGAAGAGGGTGTCGTCGGCATACAGCCGGACGCGGAGCTGGCCGCGCGCCTTCATGGTGGCCGCCGTGGTCTTGGCGAGGGCGGCGAGCTGGGTCGAGGAGAAGGCGGGGTCGCCCGAGCCGACGAGGATGACCTGGTCCGCCTGCGGGCCGCGCTTGACCTTCGTCGTGAACCGGTACGTCGCGCCGAAGACCCGCAGCGCGTCGGTGGCCGTCACCCACTTGGCGGTCGAGGCGGGCAGGTAGCCGGTGCTGCCGTTCTTGCTCCACACGACCTTGCCGCTCGCCGCGTCGATGACCGCCCCGGTGAACGACGTGCCGAAGCGCGTCGTCGTGACCCGCGCCTTCAGCTTGGACGCGATCCGGGTGTCGGCCGCGGTGTTGACGTAGGTCGTCGTGGTCGTGGCGGTCACGGCGGCGTGGGCGCTGCCGGTCGTCGTCGCCAGGACGGGTGCCACGCCGAGCGCACTGGTCAGCGCGGCGATCGTGAGTCGACGGAGGGTCACGGAGCGGGGGCGTGAAGTCATGCCGGTCCTCAGGGAAAGTGCTGCCTTTGCCGGGACACGGTTGGGGCAGGTGTGACTGTGGGGGATGGGGCGAAGGTACGCCCGCCCGCGGGCCGGTGGGGGCTTTCGACCGATATTCACAGCGTTTCTGCCCGTTCACCTGAGTTGGATGCGCCGGTATGCCGCGAGGCCGGGTCAGCACGCGCCGTCAGGGGTTCGCTCAGATGTCGACCACGAGTCGAACCGTCGTGGTGCTGCCGAGCTCGAGTCCCTCGGCCCGGCGAACTGCGTCCTTGAGCGGCACGATGTAGCGGCCGTCCTTGGGCCAGAGCGAGGTCTTCCAGTCGGTGTCGCCGATCCGGACCTGGACCGGGATCATCCCCCAGCCGTAGCTCACCAGCCCGGCCGTCGCGTCGAGCGCATCGCAGAAGTCCTCCGGCACGGTGACGAAGTGGAACGGTGACGGTCCCTTCCAGAACCAGATCTCACCGCTGAACTCCATATCCATGCGGCACAGGATAGGAGTCCGAGGGCCGGCCGCGGGTCTCGCCGGGAGTCTCGCCCGGGAGTCTCATCCGGGCAGCTCGCCGTTGCCGTCGTCGCGTGTGGGGTGGACGATCGGGCCCAGTGCGACGGCCCCGCAGCGAGTGCGGCCCGGACGCGGCTCTACTCGACGACGGAGGTCCCGTGTCCGGACGGCAGTCACTGGAGGACCGGGTCGACGCCGTCATCGACCGTGCGCTGGCAGCCGGCCAGGTGGTGGGAGCGGTGGTCCTGGTCCGGGAGAACGGCATACCGGTCTATTCGCGGGCCGCAGGGCATGCCGACAGGGAGGCGGGGACGCCGACCGCACTCGACACAGTCTTCCGCATCGCGTCGCTGACCAAGCCCCTCGTGTCCGCGACAGCACTGGCGCTCGTCGAGCGCGGCAGGCTCGGTCTCGACGACCTGGTCACCGACCACCTGCCCGACTTCAGGCCGCGGCTGGAGGACGGACGCGAGCCGGCCATCACGCTGCGCCACCTCCTGACCCACACGGCCGGCTTCGGATACCCCGAGGTGCCTGAGGAGAGCGGTGGCGTGTCGGCGGACGAGGTGGCCCGGGCGGCCGAGGTGGCCGAGGTGGCCGAGGTGGCCGAGGTGGCCGAGGTTGCGGTGGACCGCTACGTCGCGGCCGAGGTGTCCACCGGCCTGGACCAGCCGGGGCTGTCCCTCGAGGAGAACCTCCGCCGCATCGCGTCCGTGCCGCTCTACTTCCCGCCCGGCACCGGTTGGCGCTACGGCGTCGCGACCGACGTGCTCGGCGCGATCATCGCGACCGTCCACGGCGGTTCCCTCGCCGAGGCCGTCTCCGAGTACGTCACCGGCCCGCTGGGCATGGTCGACACGGCGTTCCACGTGCGGGAGCCCGAGCGCCTTGCGGTGCCGTATGCCGACGGGTCACCTCGTGCGCAACGGATGTGCGATCCGCAGACGATCCAGGGTCTGAGGTTCTCCCCGGCGCGAGCCTTCGACGACGGGTCGTTCCAGTCCGGGGGAGCGGGGATGGTGGGGACGGCTGGTGACTTCATGACGTTCCTCGAGGTCCTCCGCACCGGAGGAGCGCCGCTCCTGAGCGCCCCGACAGTCGACGAGGCGTCGACCAACCAGGTCGGGCTGCTGCGCGACGAGGAGCCGGGCTGGGGCTTCGGCCTGCTCTCGGGCGTCCTGGTCGACCCGGTGGCGGCTGCCGCCCCCCACGCCGTCGGGACCCTCAACTGGGGCGGTGTGTGGGGACACCAGTGGTTCATCGACCCCCAGGCCGGTTTGAGCGCGGCGATGTTCACCAACACCGCGCTCGAGGGCTGCACGGGACAGTTCCCCCTCGACATTCGTGACGCCATCTATGCGGCATCGATGTCGCCGGCGGAGCCGCCCGCCGTGCCGCCGCCCTCCGAGACGTCGTGATGAGGCGACCAGCTGAGCGCTGCGACGTTGTGTCACCTGCGGCACAGACGTCGCGGATCGGCATGAGCACCGTGGAGGCATGGGCACCGTCATGCAGACCGGTCGAAGCCACACCGCGAGGACTGAACCGGCCGCGGAGCGCGAGTCTCTTCGACACTGCTGTCGCGAGTCATCGTGCCCGACCAGCCCTCACCGATGGGTCGAGGTAATCCCCGAACAGAAGCGCGGGAACCGCGTACATTGGCCGTTCGTCAACAAGGACAGCGCGCCGGCCATCGGCACTGCGGAGGAGACGAACCGTCATGACCGACCCACAGCCCGGACCGCTCCAGCCCCCGACCCCCCAGGGGGCCACGCTGACGCTGACCGCGCCCGCTGCGCCGCAGCCGGTCCAGGCCACAGCTGCCCCCAGGATGGCCCCGGCTGTCGACGCCGCGGCCCTGCCAGCCCTCGACGCCAAGGTCGACGCCTACCTCGAGGCGCTCTTGTCCGAGGCCCCCAGGTCGCCGGGGTTCGCAGCCAAGTCGGCGGACGTGCGCACGATGGGCGACGGCGACATCCGTCAGGCTGCCGAGACCTCGAACCGCCTCCTCAAGGCCCCCGTGAAGGCGCTCCAGGAGGGCGGGCTCGCGGAGGGCTCCACCGTCGGTGCGACGCTGCTCGAGCTGCGCCGGACCATCGAGGACCTCGACCCGAAGGAGGCGACCGGTGCCCGCAAGCTCCTCGGCATGGTCCCCTTCGGCGACAAGGTTGCCGACTACTTCCGCAAGTACCAGTCGGCGCAGAGCCACCTGGACGGCATCCTGCACTCCCTGCGCGACGGCCAGGACGAGCTGGGCAAGGACAACGCGGCCCTGAACCTGGAGAAGCAGCTGCTGTGGGACTCCATGGCACGGCTCAACCAGTACGTCTACGTCGCCGAGCGGCTCGACGCCCACCTTGCCGCCAGGATCGCCGACCTCGAGGCGACCGACCCCGACAAGGCGACAGCGCTCCGCGACGACGTGCTCTTCTACGTCCGCCAGAAGCACCAGGACCTGCTCACCCAGCTGGCCGTGTCGATCCAGAACTACCTGGCCATCGACGTCGTCATCAAGAACAACATCGAGCTGATCAAGGGTGTCGACCGGGCGTCGACGACGACCGTGTCGGCGCTGCGGACCGCGGTCATCGTGGCGCAGGCCCTGAGCAACCAGAAGCTCGTGCTCGAGCAGATCTCGGCCCTCAACACCACGACCTCCGGCATGATCGAGCGCACCAGCGAGATGCTGCGCGACAACTCGGTGCGCATCCAGGAGCAGGCCGCCTCGGCCACCATCGGGCTGCCTCAGCTCCAGGCGGCGTTCCAGAACATCTACGCCACGATGGACGCCATCGACAGCTTCAAGGTGCAGGCACTGGACACCATGGCCGCCACGATCGGCACGCTCGAGACGGAGGTCGGGAAGTCGCGGTCCTACCTCGACCGGGTCGAGCGCCAGGACCAACAGGTGGCTCACGGCTCGCTCGACCTGGGCAATTCGGTGGGTGCCGGACGCTGAGTGGTGGCGTGGGGGATAGTGAACACATGTCGGGTGGGTTCTGGGGTCGTCTCCTGCGCCGGCCGCAACAGCCGGTCGGCGACAAGGGCTTCCGCGTACCCCCGGTGCCGACCAGCGACGACCTCTTCGCCGCCCTCGACCGCGTCGAGGCGATGGTGGCCGGCGGTGCCGTCCCCGCGCCGGTCGCCTCACGGGTCAGGCGAGTTGACCGGGTCGTGCGCGACACGATTCCGCGGCTCCCCAGCCTCGGCGCCGGGAGTCCCCAGGCGTACTCCGTGATGGCCACCGCGACCGACTACCTCCCCGAGGCGGTCGGCGGCTACCTGCGACTCCCGAGGCAGTTCGCCGACAGCCGGCCGGTCGACCGCGGCAAGTCCTCGCTCATGGTGCTCATCGACCAGCTCGACCTCCTCGTCTCGACGATGGACAAGGTCTACGACGCGGTATGCCGCGACGACGCCGCCGCGCTCGTGGCTCACGGGCGGTTCCTGGCCGAGAAGTTCGGGACCGCCTCGTCGGGCGGATCGCTCAACGTGGGCGCCGCGCCGTTGCCGAAGATGCCGGAGACCCCGGAGACCCCGGACACCCCGAACGCGCCCGACCTGCCGGCTGCCACGTCCGCGGACGAGGACACCGGCAGCCTCGAACGGCTCCGGCCCCCGGCTGGACGGGACGCCTCATGAGCACCTCGAGCCTGGGCGAGGCCGTCGGCGTCGCGGCGGCGCTGGCCTCGAGCGCGGGGTTGGACCCGGCCTCCGCGCGGTCCGAGGCGTTCAGCCTCGCGGCGGCAGTGGCCGAGTCAGCGCCGGGGGCGGCCTCGGACTGGGCGCGGGCGGTCGGCGAGGCCACGACGCAGGACTTCTTCGATGCGGCGAGCCGGGGGCGTCGCTGGCGCGAGTCCCCCACGGCGTCGCTGAGCGCCCTTGTCGCGCAAGGCTCCCCGTCAGCCCGGGCCTACGCCGAGGCGCTGGCCGAGGTGGCCTCGGCCGCATGCGAGCTCGGCGAGCCGACGATGCGCGTCATCGGCAATGCCTCAGTGGCGGCCGCAGCTCAGCTCTCGGCGGTGCCGCACGCTTCCTCAGCCCCGGCCCCCTCGCCAACGGCCATGACCCCGGGGACGACGACCTCGGCGAACCCCACGATGACGCCCACGCGGCATACCGGACTGGACACTCCGGCCCCGGAGACGACGGCCACGGCGGCGACGCCCGCGCCAGCGCCGGCCCGGAGCCTGGACGAGCTGCTCGCCGAGCTCGACGCCCTGGTGGGTTTGAAGCGGGTCAAGCGCGAGGTCCACCGGCAGGTGGCCGTGCTGCGCATCGAGCGCCTGCGCACCGACGCAGGTCTGAAGAGTCCCTCCATCACCCGCCACCTGGTGTTCACCGGCAACCCCGGCACCGGCAAGACGACCGTGGCGCGCCTCGTCGGCGGCATCTACCAGGCCCTGGGCCTGCTGTCCCGTGGCCAGCTCGTCGAGGTCGACCGTTCCGAGCTGGTCGCCGGCTATCTCGGCCAGACCGCGACCAAGACCGCCGAGGTCGTCGCGTCCGCGGCGGGTGGGGTGCTGTTCATCGACGAGGCCTACAGCCTCACGGGCGCCGGGCCGAGCGGTGACCAGTACGGCCAAGAGGCGGTCGACACCCTCGTCAAGGAGATGGAGGACCGGCGCGATGACCTCGTCGTCATCGTCGCCGGCTACCCGGCGCCGATGGAGGCGTTCATCGGCGCGAACCCCGGGCTTGCCAGCCGGTTCCGCACGACGATCGAGTTCGAGGACTACAGCGACGACGAGCTGGAGGCGATCCTGGTCAAGCTCGCGGGGGACGCCGACTACGAGCTCAACCCCGAGGCCACCGAGCGGTTCCGGGAAGTGCTCGGCCGCACTCCACGCGGGAGCAGCTTTGGCAACGGCAGGTTTGCCCGCAACGCCCTCGAGGCAGCCATCGGCGCGCACGCCTGGCGGCTGCGCGAGGTCGAGGCCCCGTCCGTGGACCAGCTCCGCCAGCTCGTGGCACGGGATTTCGACGAGGAGCCGCTCGAGGACGGATCCGCCGGCGGTGCATCGGCGTCAGAGCCAGTGCTGACCGCTGCGGATCCGGGACCCCGTGACCGCCACCTTGGAGGTATGCCGTGACCACCCCCGCGACCGCGACCGCGGCGACGCCTGCCCGAGTGAGCACCGCTCCCGTGCCCGGTGACCGCGCCACCCCCAGCCCCATGCCCGGTCCCGGTTCCGACGGCGGTCCCGCAGGCGGCTCGGCCCGCGGCTCCGCAGCCGGTTCCGGCCCCCCGTCCGGCGTGGCCGGTCAGGTCTCCGCGCTGCTCGCTGGCGTCCGCGAGAGCCTGCAGGAAACTCCCGGTCGGATGCGTTGGCTGGCAGTCGTCGGCGTGGCTGTCGCCCTCGCCTTCGGGCTCGCCGGCGGCCAGGCCTTCCGGTCTGCCAGCGGCGCCCTCGACAGGGCCGGGGCCAACACCGACCAGCTCGTGCGGATCCAGGCCATCCAGACCAACCTGGTCCAGGCCGACGCTGACGCCACCAACGCCTTCCTCGTCGGAGGGCTGGAACCACCCGCCCAGCGTGCCGACTACCTCAGGGCGGTCGGGTCCGCCACCCAGCTCATCGCCGAGGCCGCGCAGCACCAGCCGGCCGACGGTCGCGCACTCGGGGCGCTCAACCAGTCGCTGGTCGCCTACACCGGCGAGATCGAGCGGGCCCGGGCCAACAACCGCCAGGCGCTGCCCGTGGGCGCGCAATACCTCAAGGACGCCAGCGCGAACCTGCGGGCCGACGCGCGGCCGATCCTGAAGAACCTCGTCGATGCCAACGACGAGCGCGTCGCCACCGAGTTCGACAACGCCGGCCGCGCAGCCCTGTGGCTGGTCGTCGTCGGGCTGCTCGCCCTGGTGGTGCTGGCGTTCGAGCTGGTGTGGCTGGCCCGCCGGACCAGGCGCTACCTCAACGTTCCGCTCGCGGCCGGCGCAGTCGTGGTGCTGGTCGCGCTCGTGGCCGGTGTGGTCGCCCTCACCGCGGTGGCGCGCTCCGTCGACACCGTGCGGACCGGGGTCTATGCCGCGACGCTGTCGACCGCGAAGGCCAGGATCGCCGCCTTCGACGCCAAGTCGAACGAGAGCCTCACGCTCATCGCCCGTGGTTCCGGCGCCGCCTTCGAGAAGGCCTGGCAGGTCTCCGACGCCGCGGTGCGGACCGAGCTGTCGCACCTCGCCGGCAACCCCGTGTCCGCAGGGCCGGGCGCCCTGCCCTGGCCTGCGTACGAGGGGGTGCACCGACAGATCCGCGCGCTCGACGCCAAGGGCGACTGGAACGGCGCCGTGAAGCTCGCCACGGGGACAGGGGCCCAGGCCGGCAACGGCTCGTTCGCCCAGTTCGACACCGCGTCGGCGCAGCAGCTGTCCAGTCTCAACGCCAAGGTCGCCTCGCGCCTCGACGGTGCCGGTGCCTGGCTCCCGGTGGGAGGCGCTCTGGGAGTCCTGGCCGGTCTGCTGGCTGCAGCCTTGGCCTGGCGGGGCTTCTCGCTCCGGCTGGAGGAGTACCGATGAGCCGCCTGCGCGCAGCGGCGCTCGCCACCGTCGCCGTGGCTGCGTGCCTCGCAGTGGCATCGTGCTCCAACGCCGGCGCCTACGAGGCGACGCCCATCCCCAGCCGTCAGGCCGGCGCGACGACCGCCACCCCGACAACGCCTGCCCCCACGACGACGACGCCGACGCCCGCCAACCCTGACGTGGTCGCCGCCAACTGCCTGCCGTCCTACGCTCCGCCGGCGACGCTTCCGAGTCCGGGCTCGATGCCCGCGGGCAGCACGATGGCCCGGATCCAGGCTCGTGGTCGCCTGATCGCCGGCGTCTCGGCCGACACGCTGCTGCTCGGCTCGCGGGACCCCGTCTCGGGCGAGATCGTCGGCTTCGACATCGACATGCTGCGAGCGGTTTCGCAGGCGATCTTCAACAACCCCAACAAGGTCGAGCTGCGGGTCATCACCACGGCGCAACGTCTTCCAGTGCTCAAAGACGGCAGCGTGGACCTCGTCGCCCGCAACATGACCATCACCTGCGCTCGCTGGAAGGAGATCGCGTTCTCCAGCGAGTACTACCGGTCTGGACAGAACGTCTTGGTCCGTCGTGGGGACACGTCCAAGGGCGGTGGTCCGATCACCGGCATGGCAGACCTCGTCGGCAAGAAGGTCTGCGCACCGACCGGCTCCACGAGCATGGACAAGCTCCGGACCTTCACTGGTGTCGTGCCGGTCGGCGCGGACACCCACACCGGCTGCCTGGTGCTGTTCCAGGAGGGCAAGGTCGACGCGATCACCGGTGACGCCACCGTGCTGGCCGGCCTCGTCGCCCAGGACCCCTACGCCCTCGTCGTCGATGCCCCCGCGTTCACGGCCGAGCCCTACGGTCTCGGGTTCAACTCGGCCAAGGTCGACTTCGTGGCGTTCGTCAACGGTGTGCTGGCGCAGGTGCGGGCCGACGGCCGGTGGACCAAGAGCTACAACACCTGGTTGGCCGAGGCGCTGGGCCCGGTGCCTGGCCCGCCGGTCGCGGTCTACGGACGGACCCGGTGACCGCCACGATGGCCAGCGCCTCGGCTCCCGTCGCACCGGGACGGCTCGGCACGCCCCTGGTCGCCATGGAGGCGCTGCGCTACCTCGAGGCGCTGGGCGCCTGGCGGGACCAGCGCAAGGCCGAGCTCGACCTGCTCGACGAGACGGCGCTGCAGGCTCCCGACCAGTCAGCCTTCACCGGTGACCTGCTGCTCTCGATGGCGCTCTGGAAGGCCGCCTCGGACCGCTACGACCTGCTCACCGCCACGTGGGACTCCGGTCGCGCAGGCCCGACGGAGCTGGAGCGGCTCTCCACGCTGGTCTGGGGCCGGGTCGACGCCACCCTCGCGGTCTCCTTGCCCGAGGCGTGCCGCCTGTCGGATGCGCTGGCGACTTCCTTGCGAGCCCGGCTGGGGCTCGACACGTCGCAGGCCGACGTCACCACGCGGATCCGCGAGCTGCGGGCCGCGGTCGAGCGGATCAGGGACCTCGTCGACGGCGCGCCCTCCTCGAGCGACGCCACAGGGCCAGTCACATCCTCGACTCTGGCGCGGCTCGCCGCGCGGGTCGACGACCTCGGCGCCCGGTTCCAGCGCGGTGCGGACGTCGGGGGCCTGCTCGGCCCGTTGGAGCACGACGCGGCTCGCGCCGAGCGTGACCTCATCGTCGCGGCCTCCCGCCGGGCGGCCGACTCCCGCGATGCGGCCCGAGCCCATGCTCTGCGCACCGAGCTCGAGGCGCAGGGTGCCGCGCTGCGTGACGTTGCAGCCCGTTGCGTCACCGAAGTCGTGTCGCCCCCTCGGTTCGCCGTGCCCGACGTCTCTACCTTGGGGCCCGTGCCGAGCGACCCTGCGGCCGTCGACGCCTACCTGGTGCGTCTGGACAAGGTCCGCCGTGCCATGACCGTGGCGCAGGACGCGTATGCCGCGGCGTTGTCCGAGCGCGACGAGCTGCGCGGGCGCCTCGGGGCGTATGCCGCGAAGGCTGCCGCCCTCGCCGCCTCACCGCCGGACGCAAGAGTCGACGCGGGGCGAGCACGCGACCTCGAGGAGCTCGAGACCCGAGCCCTCGAGGTGCTCGACCAGACCCCCGCGGACCTGGCGCGGGCACGCGCTCTCGTCGCGGCATACCAGGCCTATCTCGGGGTCGCTCTGGGCACCGCCCAGGGCACGCCACGCCAGACGGGCCGCACCGGTTCAGGAGCAACCTCATGACCACGACCGTGGCGTGCACCCAGCCGGGCTGCACCGGCACGATTCTCGACGGGTACTGCGACGTCTGCGGCTCACCGGCAGCCGCGGCTGCCGCGCCCCACGAGGGGTCGGTGCCGACGGCGCCGGCTGGCATCGACCAGACCCCGTCCACGGTGTCGCGGGCTTCCAACCGGCTCGCCTCCACAGCTCTGGGGTCGGCCCGAAATGCCAGTGGTAGCAAGGTCACCCGCCGTCTGGGCACCTCCTCGCACCGATTGCGCGGTGCTCGGCTCGGCGCGGGGCTGACCTCGATCCCACCCGTCCCGACCATCGACGCGGGCACGGCGGTCCTGGCGGACCCGATGGTCCCGGAGGAGCGCCGCACCTGCCCGTCGTGCGGGTCTCCGGTCGGCCGGTCACGTGATGGCCACCCCGGTCGGACCGAGGGCTTCTGCCCGACCTGTCGGAACCCGTTCTCCTTCACCCCCAAGCTGCACGAGGGCGACGTCGTCGGGGGGCAGTACGTCGTCGCCGGCGCCATCGCCCACGGCGGGCTGGGCTGGATCTATGCCGCGCGCGACCGCAACGTGTCCGACCGCTGGGTGGTGCTCAAGGGCCTGCTGAACTCGGGCGACCCTGACGCGCTCGCCGCCGCCATCGCCGAGCGCCAGTTCCTGGCCCAGGTCGAGCACCCGCTCATCGTCGAGATCTACAACTTCGTGTCCCACGAGGGCGCGGGCTACATCGTCATGGAGTACGTCGGCGGCACCTCCCTCAAGCAGCTGCTCAAGGACCGGATGAAGCAGGCCGGCGGCACCTACAGCCCCCTGCCGGTGGACCAGGCGATCGCGTTCGTCATCGAGGTGCTTCCGGCCTTCCAGTACCTCCACGACCTCAACCTCGTCTACTGCGACTTCAAGCCCGACAACGTGATCCAGGTCGGCGATGCCGTGAAGCTCATCGACCTGGGTGGGGTGCGCCGGCTCGACGACCTCGACTCGGCGATCTACGGCACGACGGGCTACCAGGCGCCGGAGGTGCCCCAGCTCGGCCCCTCGGTGGCTTCGGACATCTACACCATCGGGCGCGCGCTGATGGTCCTCACGTCGGAGTTCCGCGGCTACCAGAGCACCTACGTCGCCTCCCTGCCGCCCGTGGACGAGACACCGCTGTTCCAGAAGCACGACTCGCTCTACCGGCTGCTGCTCAAGGCTTGCGCGCCTGACCCTGCCGACCGGTTCGTGAGCGCCGACGAGCTGCGCGTCCAGCTCCTCGGCGTGCTGCGAGAGGTGGTCGCCCTCGACCGCGCGGGAGCCGCGGAGCACTCCACCTCGTCCCTGCTCTTCGACGTGCCCACCGTCTCGGACGACTCCCTCGCCTGGCAGCACCTGCCCACCCTGCGTCGCGACGAGGGCGATCCGCAGGCGTCCTGGCTGCGGACGGTGAGCATCGACGACCCCGCTCAGCGGCTGGTGGCCCTGGACGGCGCGCCGGAGAAGAGTCCCGAAGTGCTCCTGGCCACTGCGCAGGCAGCCCTGCACGCAGGCGACCACGACAGGGTGGACCAGGCCGTGCAGGCCCTGCTCACCGACGACCCCTGGGAGTGGCGCGCGGTCTGGCTGGACGGCCTCGTGGCGCTCGCCCGCGGTCGGACGAGTGACGCCCAGAGCGCGTTCAACGCGGTGTACGGCCAGGTGCCGGGAGAGCTCGCCCCCAAGCTGGCGCTCGCGTTCGCGTGCGAGACGGGCGGAGAGGTCGACGTCGCCGAGTCGCTCTATGTCACGTGTGCCCGCACCGACGCCAACTACATCGCGCCGGCGGCGTTCGGCCTCGCCCGGATCCGCTCCGGCCGTGGCGACATCGACGGCGCGGTCCGTGCCCTCGACCTCGTGCCGGCGACCAGCCGCGCCTTCACGCAGGCCCGGCGTCGGCGGGCCAGCCTCCTCGCCGAATCTGGTGGTGGGCTGCCGGCCCTCGCCGCGGCCCTCGACAGCATCGACAACCTGACCATCGACCCGGTCGACCGCTCCCGCTTTCGCGTCGACGTGCTCGAGGCGGCCCTGTCCGTGGTGGCGACGCAGGGCGCCGACCCGACCGTCTTCCTCGCGGGCCACCCTGCGTCGGAGCCTTCGCTGCGCGACGGGCTCGAGTCGGCGTACCGCGACCTCGCGACGCACGCGCCCAGCCAGCAGGAGCGCGTCCGCCTCGTCGACCAGGCCAACTCCGTGCGCCGCTGGACGCTGCGATGACCAGGACCGGACCGGACGTGGACGCCGGGACGCCCCAAGCAGAGGGTGGTATGCCGGTGGCGGACGTGGCGCTGACCTGTCCGACCTGCTCGGCACCGATCGGCGAGAGTGACCGGTTCTGCGAAGCCTGTGGCGCGGAGCTGACTCCCGCGCTGGCACCACCGCCGCAGACGGCTCCAGTGGTGGTCGCGAGGGCCTGCCACGAATGTGGCGGCGAGGTCGCCGCTGACGGCTACTGCACCCAGTGCGGTGCCGAGGCCGTCAGCGAGCGCGACCACTTCGTCGAGACACCGGCCGCCTGGGTGGCCGCGGTCTGCGACCGCGGCATCCGCCACTTCCGCAACGAGGACGCTGTCGCGCTGCACGCGGGCGCCGAGCCGGACAGCCACGCGGTGCTCGTCGTCTGCGACGGGGTGTCGTCGTCCACCGACTCCGACGTGGCCAGCCTCGCCGCCGCGCGGGCCGCCCGCGACGTGCTCGCGGTCTCCAGGCCGCAGGCGCTCGGCACCGCGGCGACCCGGCGCACGGCGACGGCCAGGGCCATGGAGGTCGCGGTCGATGCCGCCAACGACGCGGTCATCCGGCACACCACCCCAGGTCCGGGAAACCCTGCGTCCTGCACCTTCGTCGCCGCGGTCCTCCAGGAGTCGCAGCTCGTCGTGGGTTGGGTCGGGGACAGCCGGGCCTACTGGTTGCCCGACGCGGGGACCGGGCAGCTGCTCAGCGTCGACGACTCGTTCGCGGCGGAGCAGATCGCCGCCGGGGTGCCGCGCGCGGATGCCGAGAACGGGCCGCAGGCCCATGGCATCACCCGGTGGCTCGGCATCGACGCGCCGGACCACACCCCGCGGACGGCTTCGCTCGACCTGAGCGAGCCCGGGTGGGTGATGGTGTGCTCCGATGGCCTCTGGAACTACTGCTCCGAAGGGGACGCGATGTCAGCCCTGCTCCGCGACACGGCCTCCGCAACGGGCTGGGCTCCGCTCGACCTGGCCGATGGTCTGGTCGACTGGGCGAACGCCCAGGGCGGCAAGGACAACATCACGGTGGCTCTCGCCCGCGTCGGGCCACCGACGCCGGCCACGACTTCACCGGCCACGACGGCAGCTGCCACCACCCCCGAGCCGGCCCCCGCGGCATACCAAGAGGAAGGCACGCCAGATGGCAACGTTCTCAGCTGAGGTGTTCCAGAACGAGTTCCTGCCCGATGGCGGGACGGACGTCCACGCCATCGTCACGGTGACGTGTTCCGGCGCGGGCGAGGCGGGTCAGACGGACTCGGGCGAGGCCGGCGAGATCGTCATCGTCGACACCTCCGGCTCGATGAAGGGCGAGAACATCGTCGCCGCCCAGCAGGCCGCCGCAGCGGCGCTCGACCAGGTGCTCGACGGTGTCTGGTTCGCCGTCATCGCGGGCAGCCACCTGCCCCGCCTGGCGTTCCCGGTCACCCCGGAGCCCGCCATGGTGCGGATGGACCCACAGGTCCGGGCCCAGGCCAAGGCGGCGGTCGGCTCGTTCTTTGCCGATGGCGGGACCGCCATGGGCACCTGGCTGAGGCTGGCGACGCGAGTGTTCGCCTCGGGGCCCACGCTGGCGCAGCGGCACGCGATCCTCCTGACGGACGGCATCAACCAGCACGAAACACCGCAGGAGCTCTCCGACGCCATCGAGCAGGCCAAGGGCCGGTTCCAGTGCGACTGCCGCGGCGTCGGCGAGGACTGGCAGGTGGCCGAGGTCCGCCGGATCGCGACGGCGCTGCTCGGCAGCGTCGACCTGATCGCGCGTCCCGAGGACATGGCCGCCGACTTCGAGCAGATCATGCGGCAGGCGATGGGCCGTGGTGTCGCGGAGGCGTCGCTGCGGGTCTGGGCGCCGCAGGGGGCCGAGGTGCTGTTCGTCAGACAGGTCGCGCCGACGGTCGAGGACCTCACACCGCGTCGGCACGAGGTCAACCCGCTGACCGGGGGCTACCCGACCGGCTCCTGGGGCGACGAGGCCCGCGACTACCACGTGGCGGTGCGGCTGCCGGCGAAGTCGGTGGGGCAGGAACAGCTCGCCTCGCGCGTGCAGCTGGCCGTGGGTGACAGCGTGGTGGCCCAGGGACTGGTCAAGGCGCTGTGGTCCAACGACGACACCCTGACCGCTCGGATCGACCCGGCTGTCGCGCACTACACCGGCCAGGCAGAGCTCGCGGAGGCCATCCAGGACGGCCTCGCCGCGAAGGCGGCGGGTGACACCACCACGGCGACCGCGAAGCTCGGGCGCGCGGTCCAGCTCGCGGCGCAGACCGGCAACGACGAGGCGACCACCCGCCTGCGCAAGATCGTCGAGATCGACGACGCCGACGCCGGCACGGTCCGGCTGCGACGGGCCGTGAGCAAGCTCGACGAGATGGCGCTCGACACGGCGTCGACCAAGACGACTCGGGTGAAGAAATGAGCGCCGTCACCTGTCCGAACGGGCACGACTCGGTCGCGACGGACTACTGCGACGTCTGCGGGGCGCCGATCGCCCAGGAAGGCGGCGCGTCAGCTGGCGCCGGCGGTGCGGCTCCTGCTGCCGGGGCCTCGGGGGCAGCGCCGGACGCGGCGCCTGATGCCGCTCCCGACGGTGGGGCATCGGGCGCGGCGGCAGCGCCGCAGGAGTGCCCCAACTGCGGCACCGACAACGACCCGGCCGCGCTGTTCTGCGAGGCGTGCGGCTACGACTTCACGACGGGGACGATGCCCCGGCCCGCCGAGGCGGCACCGACCTCTTCCCTCGACCTGGGCGCAGGCGCGGAGGTGGCGGCCGTCGCGCCCGAGGTCTCGGTCGGCTGGGTGGTCGAGGTATGGGTCGACCCTGACTGGTACGCGTCCCAGGAGAGCGAGGACCCCTGTCCGTCACCGGGACTGCCGGAGACGTTGCCGTTGCGGCGGCAGAGCCTGCTCATCGGTCGGCCGTCGGTCAGTCGAGGCATTCATCCGGACATCGACCTCGCCTCTGACTCGGGGGTGAGCCGCCGCCAGGCGCAGCTCACGACCGACGGTTCGCGGTGGTGGGTCGAGGACCTGCAGTCCTCCAACGGCACGTACGTCGGTTCCGCCAGCGGACCCCTGCCCGAGACGCCAGTGCCCCCGGGGCAGCGTCGCGAGCTCGCGGAGGGCGACCGGGTCTATGTCGGGGCGTGGACCCGTCTGGTCGTGCGCCGTGCCACCGCGGAGGAACAAGCGCTCTGACCTACCGGACGGTGCCGTAGTCGTCGGCAGGTGCACCGACGTCGGCCCACGCAAACCTGCGCGGCCACAGGCAGCGTCACCCTTTGGAGGTAGGCGTGGGCGCTGGTCTGGGGGCAAACTGCTGAGGGTGCCGGAACCGCACGCCGGCTGTGAAGTCGCGATCGGAGGCTCACGTGACCGAAGCCGAGGACAGGTCTGCAGCGAGCGCCGCGGCCGTGGCGCGTCTCCAGGCCAGGCTGGCCGAGACGCAGGAACAGCTGGCCGCGACGAGCGAGATCCTGGCCGTTCTCGGGACGTCCGCCTCGGGTGAGGCCGAGGTCTTCGACGCCATCGTGGAGCGGGCTCGCCGGTTGTGCTGGGCCGATGCGGCGACGATCCACATCGCCACCGAGCACGACTTCACCATGGTGCACTCGGTCGGCCTGCGGCCCGACTACCTGGAGCTGGCCACTCGCAAACCAGTGCCCCGCGACCGCACGTCGCTCGTCGGGCGAGTCGGCCTCGACGGCAGGACCCAGCAGATCGTCGACGTGCTCGCCGACCCCGACTACGACCGTCCCGAGTTCCAGAGCAAGAGCGGCATCCGGACGATCATGGGCGCTCCGATGATCGTCGAGGACGACGTGGTCGGGGTGCTCTCAGTGTGGCGCACGATCGTCGACCCGTTCGACGACCGGGTGAGGAGCCTGCTCAGCACCTTCGCGGCGCAGGGCGCCCTGGCCCTGCGGAACGTCGGTCTCTTTCGGGCGCTGGAGAGCCGGTCGGACGAGCTGTCCTGGAAGGTCGAGCAGCTCGAGGCGCTCTCGGAGGTCGGTGAGGCGATCAGCTCCTCACTGGACCCCGACGAGGTGCTGACGACGATCGTCAAGCATGCCGTCGAGCTCTCGGAGACCGACGGCGGGTCGCTGATGGAGTACGACGAGGAGACCCGGCTGTTCGGGGTGCGCACGACCTACGGCACCAGCCGCGACGTGGTCGAGCGGCTGAGACAGTCCCGCATCCACGTCGACGAGACCTTCGTCGGGCGGACGGCCGCCTCGCGCAAGGTCGCCCAGATCCCCGACCTGTCCGAGCACCAGGACCTCGACCCGCACCTGGCGCTGCTCCACGAGGCAGGCTGGCGCTCCCTGGTCGCGATCCCGCTCACCCGTGCCGACCGCATCGTCGGCGCGCTGGTCGTGCGGCGCAAGCAGCCCGGTGTCTTCAGCGACGAGACGTGCGAGCTGCTGTCCTCCTTCGCCAGCCAGTCGGCCATCGCCCTGACCAACGCCCGCCTCTACCAGCAGCTGGAACGCCAGAGCGCCGAGCTGGCCGACGCGAGCCGGCACAAGTCCGAGTTCCTCGCCAGCATGTCCCACGAGCTCCGGACGCCGCTCAACGCCGTGATCGGCTTCTCCGAGGTGCTGCTGGAGCGGATGTTCGGCGAGCTCAACGAGCGCCAGGCGGACTACCTCCAGGACATCCACAGCGCCGGTCGCCACCTGCTGGCCCTCATCAACGACGTGCTCGACCTGTCGAAGGTCGAGGCGGGCCACATGGAGCTCGACCGGACCTCCTTCGACGTGGCCGACGCCCTCGCCTACGCGCACCTGTTGGTCCGCGAACGCGCGTCCCAGCACCGGATCAAGGTCACGGCCGACGCATCCAAGGAGGAGCTGGGGACGATCTGGGCTGACCAGCTGCGCTTCAAGCAGGTCATGCTCAACCTGCTCAGCAACGCGGTGAAGTTCACGCCCGACGGAGGCGAGGTCCGCGTGGTGGCGCACCGGGTCGAAGGGGACCTCGTGGTCAGCGTCACCGACACCGGCGTGGGCATCGCCCCGGAGGACCAGGCGCGGATCTTCGACTCCTTCCAGCAGGGCAGTCGTTCCAGCTCCTCGGCGGAGGGCACCGGTCTGGGTCTGACGCTGACCCGCCGGATCGTGGAGCTGCACGGTGGGACGCTGTGGCTCGAGAGCACCGTCGGGGTCGGTAGCACGTTCGGGTTCCGGATCCCCCAGAGCGCCCAGCTGCGCCTGGTGCCCGAGGTTGACGACGGCGCTGACGCCGCCGCCGCCGACGCTGGCGCTGGCGCCGACGCTGCCGCCGCTGCCGCCGACGTCCACTGGGGACGCGACGAGGGGGACACCCGGCCGGTGATCCTCATCATCGAGGACGACGAGAACTCCGCGGAGCTGGTCTCCGTGCACGTCCGCGCGGCCGGTCTGCGACCGGTGGCGGTGGGGACCGGGGAGGAGGGACTGGACGCGGTGCGCTCGATCCACCCGGCCGCCGTGATCCTCGACATCCGGCTGCCCGGCATGGACGGCTGGGACGTCCTTGGCGCGCTCAAGGCTGAACCCTCCACGGCTGAGACCCCGGTCGTCGTCGTCAGCGTGCTCCCCGAACGCGGCCGCGGCTTCGCGCTCGGCGCCTCCGACTACCTCGTCAAGCCGGTGGCCAGGGATGACCTCCTGGCCGCCCTGCGCCGGGKGGGGGTGGGCCCGCCACACCAGGTGGCGCACCCGCGGATCGTGGTGGTCGACGACGACCCGGCAGCGCTAGAGCTGGTCCGGGTCACCCTCGAACCACTGGGCTGGGACGTGCGGACCTGCGCCCACGGCGCCGATGCGCACGCCGTCGTGCGCAGCGAGTCCCCGGCGGTGGTCCTCGTCGACCTGCTCATGCCGGACACCGACGGCTTCGCGGTCATCGACGCGCTCCACCACGACCCGGACACGCAAGGCATCCCCATCGTCGTGCTGACGGCCAAGACGCTCACCGCCGCCGATCGTCGCCGCCTCAAGGGACGCGTGGAGTTCGTGGCCTCCAAGAGCCGTCTCGACCTGATCCAGCTCTCGACTCGCCTGGCCGGCCTCGCCGGCGTCCCCGCCGCCCTGCCGGACTGAGTGGCGCCGTCACCGCGACGGACGAGATTGGTATGCCGCGTGCTTCAGCCAGCTTCGT
Source organism: Pedococcus sp. P1_H8 (assembly GCF_056405175.1). NCBI lineage: Bacteria > Bacillati > Actinomycetota > Actinomycetes > Micrococcales > Intrasporangiaceae > Pedococcus > Pedococcus sp. P1_H8. Next base: position 175,202 of record NZ_JBFUCP010000008.1, on the reverse strand, counting down.
CCCTGCGGGCACGCTCGGGTACGGCAAAGCGGACCACGAGAAGCCACCGATCCGATACCGGAGCAGGGGAGCCTGCGGAGACCTGAACGCGCAGCGTCAGCTGGGTCCAGCTCCGGGGCTGCCGCTGCTGAACCAGTTGGTCGGATGGTCGATGTCGTGTTTCTCGACCTCGACGGCGCCGCACCGGCGACACGTCAAGATCTCGGTGTCGTTGGGCCGCCGCTCACGCTGCCAACGGTGGCCCCTCAGCAGGCAGTTCAGGGCCTTGATATTCATCTATCGAGTGTGCTCGCCCATCACTGCCTCCACCACCCCCACGTGGCGAGGTTTAGGCTGCTCGCCGATTTGGCTGCGGAGCGACGGGGGCTTCGTCAGAAAGACGGGGCTTAGTCAGAAACCTGGGCCGCTCGGGCCGCCGCCTCCGACAATGTGCTGTGCTCGCGAATCGGGCTCGCCGTCGCCGAACTCGACCAGGCCGCACCGCCGGCACGTCGACTTGACCGTGTGATCCGGCAACCGGTGGTGATTCCATCGGTGGCCCACGAGACGGCATGTCACGCGCTTGAGGTCCATGACTTCAGTGTGGCGCGCATGGTCGGCGGCGCAAGGGTGAACATGTCTAGGGCGGCGCTGGACTCCTAGAGCAGATCAAGCGAGACATCTGCGCACGGCTGCGGCCGTGTTTCGTGCTGGCTAGTCCGAAAGGAGGCCGAGAGCCCTGTTGGCGAGGCTGCGGACGAGAACCATCTCGTCACTTGCGATGACGTCATCTGCGGACCCATTCGCCGGCACCAGACGCAATGCGGCATCCAGCTCGCGCAGGCACTGGTCTGGTTGATCCCCGAACACCTCTGCCTGCCCGTCGAGGGCGGCGCCCAGGCCGCTGTCGTCGAACAGCCGCTCCCAGCACTCCTCGAGCGAGGACTGTCCAGACGGAGTCAGGCTGCTCCAGAGCTGCCGTTGGTACTCCGCGTCGGCGAGTTCGCCAAGTGCGTCGCGGACCATCTCTCCATAGACCTGCATTTCAACCTTTCGACGATCCGGGTTCTATCCGGTCCAGCAGAGCCTGCCACTACATCTCAGGAGTAGGCGGCGAGGACCGAAGCGGTCTCTGATGTGCCGCTTGTTTGGTGGTGCCCTCGGGCAGATTCAAACTGCCGACACTGCCTGAGGCGCGTGCTACGGGTGGGCATCGTCGCGGATTCCATTGTGCTGCAACGTTTCCTGCCCATGCTGGATGCCGGGTGGTTCTGGCTGCTTTGGACCCTATGGATACCTGGGAACGTGGCTTCATCTGGGACTGGCGATCCAGATCATGAACAGGCCGAGGGCCGCGACCCCAAGGAAGATCCCGGACGGGAGGCTCATTGGGGATGCTTTGGATTGGACCAGCTTGTCCACGGCGGTGTCGCCGCGACGCCACCCGTCACGAATGCGGCTGACGACGAAAGCGATGACTCCGGCATAGAGCATGAGGTCGCCAATGCCGAACGGTGCATCCTCCACAACCACATTCTGCCGGAACCGCCGCCATTGCCATCGCAGCACCGGGGGGTGAGCACCTTTCCGGCCGTGGAGAGCCACCGACACGTAGCGGAGCATGGGAGCCCGTTGGAGTGGTCGGGTCAACGGTGGCTGGAGGCCATCACGAAGTGACGCGTCGCGCCCTTGACGCCCTAATGAGCCGGGCGGAGAGTGGAGCGACGGGTCCATACTCGCTCTGAACCTGCAATTCCACGTCATGGGGCCCGGGACGCTGAACGATGAAGTTCCTGTCACAAGGGGGAGTCATGGCAGTTGATCTTGGGGACGCAGCAAGTGTTGTGTCGGCTGGAGTCGCCGCCCTGAGCATGGTCCTGGGGTATCAGCGAATGGATCAGCACAGTCGGGACTTGCTTGCCGAGGCACGCGATGCCCGCAGGCGCGATTTCGAGCACATGCGCCGTGAAGCGCAGTCGGAGCTAAACGTCGCCCTGACGGACCTGACCAGTTCGTCAGCCTCGCCCGCCCAGGAGTTGCATCAGATGGCAAGGACTCTGCGTGGTCGCGTGGCTTGCTACGCCGATCGCGAGGTCAAAGAATCCTTCAATCACGTCTTCGCCGCATTGATGACGTGCCGGGCGGACGATTCTGAGGCGAACCGGGTCGCCTTGGCGGACGCCTTGGCCCGCCTCGAGACTGCAGTCATTCTGTCCCAGACGAGTATCGAGGCCCAGGGCAGCGTCGGCGCGGTTCCGGGGGCCTAACCTCCTGGCGCATTCGCGGCTCGCGCGGCCTCGCGGAGAAATCAGCCAGCGCCCCAGGCGGGGTTGGCCGAAATTCGCTGAAAACGACGACTCCCGCTTTAGGAGTCCGACCAAGGTGACGACCGTGATCGGATTCCGTTCTGCAGCAACGGAATAGCGAATCGTCGCGCTTGGTAGTTCCGGTTGATTCCTGCGCGGTAGGTACCTCTCGGGTACTTGGCCCTTTGGGTGCTTCAGCCAGCCCCTCACGAGTGTGACTTACCCGCTGAGCCACGTCGAGACCTCGCCGTCGCCAGTACGCCGGCCGGACTGCCTCTCCCGTGAGGCTGGCCTGGAGCCAAGACTCACCGCACAGGCGGCGGAGAGGCGTACGCCATACGAGGACCAGAGACGCAGCCTGTGCAGTGCCTCGCGACAACAGCCAGACTGCTCACAACACCGAAGCTCGTAAGACCTGGGGAGTCGCACCGTGGTCCGCTCGATACCTGAGAAGACGTTCGAACACTGGGCGAGCATGTACGTCGCTCACAGGTTTCCCCTCGGAGGGCTCTGGTGGCCGACTATGGGAGAGGACATCCGCGTCGAAGATCTGGGGACTGTTCCGGGTAAGGCCCTGCTCCTTGAAGCAAAAGTGCCAGAGCAGCAACCCAATGGCTCCCACTCCATCACTATCGATATCCCACAGTTGAAGAAGTACGTAGCGTCGCCGGTTCCCGTGTACTACACCTTCCGACTCCTCCTTGGAACGGCAGCCTCGTCGCGTCGCCATGGTTAGGGATCGAGAGACGAGCCGACTTGGCCTACCGACGATCAGGTCCTCGGTGGTTCGGGAACTGGACGCAGGTCTGCACGGCTGCAGCCCTTGACGCTCACCTAGCTTCCTCAGCCGGCGCAAAATCGTCGCAACTGACGGGGCTTCCTGTAACCCATTGGACCTGGACTGAGTTCTGGACGGAGTTTCGGTCTTGCGGATCGGCTGCGCTACCCAGTGCTTTCGTCGTTGACAACCCCGTAGAGGCGCCCTCTCGAGCCAGGCTGCGCAAGCGACTTGAGGCCCTGCGTCAAACCAGAGACCAAGTGCACGGACGTGAGCGTGACTACTACTTTGAGTCGCTCCGTCAAGGCCAACGCTATGTCTATGTTCCAGACCGCTCATCGCCCGAATCAGGCCATTATCTGCTCGCCGACGAGGACGATATTCGAATCGGCCTCACGGCACTACTTGATGGGCCGAGCGGACCCGACTTCGAACGAGCGCCGACTAACCTCTCTGTTTGTCACGTGCCATTCGCGGTGTTGGACTAGGGCGAGAACGCGGCGGAAGGGCAGCGCAGGCCATCTGCGCGGTCCGACGCGGCGATGTGACGCCCCGGGTGTCGGCGGCTGTTCGCGCGTGACTTGCGCGCGCGGAGCCACGCGTCGACATCCGTCATCTGGAGATCCAGTTGGGGCGGCCAGGCTTTGTCGCAGCATAAGGTTGCATCGAATCGTGACTGACCACGCTTTGCGAGCGACGACATGTGGAGCGATTCAGGTAACGGTGAGGCGGTCTGCCAGCCAGCGGGGCCCTACCCGCAAAGATCCGCTGCCCCTGGCTGCTGCGCCCCTTCGGAGTACCCCCACACACGCATTGCCAAGAGCAACTTCTCGTCCTTGACCATGCTGAGCGAGGCAGCTTGCACACCCGGGATTGCGGCGACGGCTCGGTACGACGAGCCCTCCTCCTTCCGAACCTCTAGGACCCGAACTGGACACACCACTGTCTGGCTACCAAATGCATGGAGGCTGACGATGTCCCCTGCGTGAAGCTCGCTGGCTAACATGTCGAGAGACGGCACGACGAGAACTGCAGATTCGTTCAGGACCGCATCGTCCAGAATTGGGCCGAGGTCCTCATTCGCGATCATCTGACCTTCGTCTACAGCTTTCGTGGTGTATCGACCGAGGATGGCGGCCTCTGGTACTCCCGGATCAGAGCGGACGTCGTCCCCCGAGAGCTGATGCCATGCTGGCAACGCTCGTGCGAAGTACAAATCTGTGCTGCGCCGCTGGACAATGCCCAAGGCGCCGACGATCACAAGCAGAAGGACAGTGCCGGCGACAATGGCAGACGCTGACAAGGGACGCTTCGCCATTGGATCTCGGTGCCACTTCCATGCCACATTGGCAGGCTAGGTTCATCCGGCCCGTTGGCCGCCGAGGCGCGCCGTCCTTGCCGTACCGCGCGGACTACACGCTTGCCTGTGCCTCCTGCCCATTCTTCCCCTGCCCGGAAATTGAGCGCTTGAGTGGACGTCCGCCAGGGACGTCGCGTCCCTGCCCGAGGAACTCGTTCACTTGATTCCAAGTGAACGCCTCCTCCAATTCGCTTGACGGGGTGGGCCAACCGAGGGATGCCAAGACCTCGTGGCGGTGCATGTCGACCACGACCCTCAGCTGGTTTCCGAAGTCAATTGCGGCGAAGACGGCCAGTCGGTATGAGAGCCAAGCGAGTCCAAAGGTTGTCGGAACCGCGGCGAGGTAGACGACCACGGGACCGCCAGCAGCGACAAGATATAGCCCCGACAGGAGTCCAAAGGCGGCCCCGAGAAACGAGAGACACAGTAGGAACTCGTACTCCGAACGCGCCTCGTCGACGTCGGTGCGATAGCGATCGGGCGCTACCTCGGCCAGCCGCGGCCAGACCACGATGAGGTCAAGCCCATACCGGTCGCGGCCATAGAATTCCGAAGCTCGCATCACATTGCCGAAAGACGTGGGAAGAAACTCCCTGCTGCGCATGGGGTAGCGCAAATAGCGGGCAGCGCCGACGTAGGACATTGCCCTCTGTCTCTGCCGCCAACACAGGTGCCTCCGCAGAGAGCCGATCTGCCCCTCGCCTTTTGGAAACACGTAGCCCTCGAAGAGCCGAGTAATCGTGTACCGGCTGTTCCAGAGCATCCCGGCCAGGAACCATGACGCGCCCAACCACCCCAGCAGGCTGCCTGCCTGCGCGATGGCGTCGAGGGCCTCGAACTCTCTCGTCGCGTCCTCCAGGCCTCCACCTCCACTCAGGAGGACAAAGGCGAAGCCGGCCGTCGCCAGGAGCATGGGCAGATACGCGTTAGTGACGAATCGTCGATCGAAGAGTTCGATGCTCTTGTCGAACGTGGACCCGAGCACAGCCGATCACCCTTCAGAGACGGGGCTTGCGGTGGGCGGAGACGATTGGACCTCGGCGCACGAGAAGTCGTCGTGTGCGTGGGAATTGTCGTCCGCTTCGTGTGGGCATTCGACGTACCGCGTCGCGCCCGTCTCCTCAAAACCGCACCCGCACTTGGCGTGGTATCGGACGGGGCTCTCGCTGTCGCCCGCAAGCTGACGCGTCCCCATCCCGACCACCTCCGCCCCTTCTGTCTGTTCAAGAGTCGGTCCCATTTGGCTACCCGTCAAGAGCCGGAACTTCACGACTATCCGTTATGGCTCCGCGACAGTCTGATTACCGCGACGGAGTTCACAGCGAAGCGAACTCTTCATCCTCGGACGGGCGTAGCGCCATTTACCGGCGGAGACGCGCCTTCTCTTGTTGGCTAGACCTTCACGGCGGTGTGCAGAGGATGGGTAGAGGGCGCACGAGCGGCGGCCTACCGGGCTACAAGCCGCCTATGAACGCATTGAGTGAGCTTTCTGCCATGAGCGATCTAACGCTTCTCACTGATGACGAGCTGTCGTGTCCCGCCCGCGCCACCGCTCTCGCTGAACGTGTACTCGATATCAAGCAAGAACCTACGTACGGGGTCCTCGAAGGGTTCCTGCATTTCCGGGTGCGCCACGTGCACCCGCTCGCCTTGGTGCAGCCGAACCGGCAACCCCCCCTCACCCACAGGCGTCATTTCCTCGTCCACGATGCAGGGGGCGTCGTGTAACACTCCGGCGTCGTTCACGCGGAACGCTCGACGAACGCGGACTTTCTGCACCACCACCGGGTCTCCGACTGAGCGGATCTCTACCGTGGCGAAGTGCTCACCTTGAGTCACGAGCGATATGGTCCGGCCTTCAAACTCGATGCTGATCCGCGACTGGGCAATCCTGGCGGCATCCAACGCAGCCTGAGCGGAACGCTCTGCAGCCTCGGTGGCTCGCGCACTTTCGGACGCTGCTTCCTTCGCAGAGGTCGCCATGTCCTTCGTCGTCTTGGCGTACCAGAACGTCACTGCGAGCAGGCCGAGGGTAGCCAGCAGTCCGATCAAATCCACGGCGTTGTTACCCAGCCACCTCAGTGCGCAATCCATTCGCGACAACCTAGTGCTGTCGACGTCGGCTGCGTGTACGAACTCATCGTCATCTGCGCGGTTGCCTAGATGAAGGCTGCCTGGAGCAAGTCGGGAAACTCAAGCGCACGAGGCCCGGCGTCGGCGGCCTGTTCACGAGTGCCGTGGGCGCAGGTGCCAGCTTGAGCTATCTTCGCGACCACCAGAAATAGCCTGGGCTCGACCCCCAGTTGCCGTGGCACATCTTGTATTTCCATCCACTGCCGCATGGGCATGGGCGGTTCTTGCCGACAACCGGTACAGCCACAGGAGCGGTCGCGGCGGGGTCGACGGCCGTCACCTCCAGGCGGTTGACCGCAACGCTGGCCTCCGGAGTCACGACGATCTGGTCAACCTGATAATGCGTCCACTGGGCACTTACGGGGGAATATCGGCTGTAGAAGCCCGTGGCCGGGTTTGCCGACACCGCGGCGACCATCAGATGCTCACCGATCGTGCCGCGGAGATGTCGAGGCTCTCGTGCCAAACGGATTGCGGCTGATGCTCGTGCGCCCAGGGCTGCGAGCGATGCCTTCCTCTCAAGAAGGCTCCTGATGGCATCGAAGTCCTGGTCCCGGATGGTTTCGTATTGGCCGATGCCCTGAATAAAGGCGAAGGGGGAGGCCAGGTCGTTGGTGTAGTAGCGAGCTTGGAAGTCGGGCTTTGCGGTGCCGAGGAGCCGCCCGTCGGCGTCGTCCGACGAGAAGTCGTGACAGTTGCTTAGCATCGCTGCCACGAATTGAGCTCCGCCTTCGCCGCTATATCGAAAGCCGCTGACCATTACCGTGAAGCGCCTGGCGATGGGAGGTGCCGTAATCGTTCGGAATCTGGCTGACAGCCCATGGGCCAACTGCGTGAGGAGCCCTTCCAATCGGAACGACGAAGCCTCTCCAGCCTCCAACAGGGCTGTCGGCAGGTAGTCGCGCGCAATGAAGGATCCGGCGGTGGCCAGTCCTGAGTAGCCGATCAGGACCCGCGCATCAGCACAAGTGAGTGCAATCGCTTTCGACATATCGTCAGCGATGGGCACCCCTCCGGATGAGATGCGGCGATCGCTAATCATGAGGGAGGTATCGGCATTCGCGCACGCCAAGACGATGGTCAACTCTGCCCCCTCACTCGCCCGGCGAGGCCGAATGTGCCTTCACCCCACGTTCAAGCTTGCAGCAGCGTATCTGGCATGAGAGGACGTCGAGGCATCTCCCGATAGGCGGCGGTATGCAGCGGGTTCCTAGCTGCGCGACTCGCGGCTGTTTGGTGGAGGGCAGCGAGGGTGACGACCACGGGTTGTCACCCTTGTCCTGGAACGACGTCTATCGATGATCCTGTCACCGGCTTGCCCACCCGACGCGCGATCGGGGACAAGAGTGGCGCAACTAAGACTCGTCCCACTCCTCGCGCCACGCCCAGGTTCGGGATCCATTGGCGGCGAGATGCACCGCGTCGCGAAGTGCTTCCAGACCAGCAACGGTCACCGTGCTGCCTACTGACTCGAACTCCGGCTGCCAGGTGCGGCCCTTGGCCTCAACGATGGCACGGGCAGCCTGCGGTCCGGTCAGCCCGGCAGTGTCGACGCCAACTGCAGTTCCAACTGCGTGGAAGAAGTCGGCGTTCACCGTGCTGCCCGGGCCGAGTCCAGGCGGGTCCAAGGCGAGAATGTCGGCGATGTCCTCCAGAACCAGTGCCTTCGACCGCGAAGGTACCCAACGTGGCTGACTGCGTGTACCTACATTGGTCGCCCACTTTTGGCGCCGCGCTCTGGTCAACAAGTTGGTCAGCCAGGTTGGGTCAACCGGCTTGCTCAGCGCCTCACTGAAGTGACGCTCGATCTCGGTACGGTCCACGAACTCGACCTTGTCAAGCAGCTCAACCAGTCGATGAAGGTCGGCGTCCTCCGGCCTAGCCGAACGAGCGACCCCAACGAACACTTCAAGGGCGGCGGCAAGCCGTGCCCGTGCAGGCTCGTGCCACTTGGCCATCATCGATACCGAGAACGGATAGATCGCCACCCTTTCGGCGCTAGGAGCGCGATACGCCCCTCCATCCGTCTGCTCTCGGTCCGTCAGCCATTGCGCGCGACCCGGGAGTCCTAGGAACCGGACCACGGCCAGTTTCCCGGATTCGGGATCGGGCACGACCTCGTCAACCCGGTAGCCGGCGGCCCACCAAGCGTTGACCTGGGGTCGGCCTTCGGCCTTGGTCCCTGTGCCCGCCCACCACGCGCGATGTGCCCAGGCACTCGGGGGCAACGGCGCCTCGCCGGCACGGCTCAAGATCAGGTCGATCTCTGCGAGCTCGTACGTGGGCGCGTCGCGGGTGTCGGCACTCAAGGCCTGGTATAGCGACGCGTACCTCGCGCCTGGTTCGGGCGCAGGATTGTCGGTGGCGCCGGCCTGGCCGCCGGTCGAGAACTGCGCGCGCGGCAGCCTCTTGGCGAGACTCTCCAGGCTTTCCAAGGTCATGTCGTGCATCCGTTGGGCGACAGCGTGAGCGATGACGGCCCTGTCAATCCGGTCGGCTAACGCTGGCGCCTCGAGTAGCTCCCACTGGCTCGTGAACTCCAGTTGAAGTGCCGAGCAGAGCCTGACGATCACAGGGAAGGGAAACGCGGTGTGCCCGCGCAGGAGCTGCTCGAGCTCGAACCCGGTGATCGGCGTCGACCATTCGACGTGCCTCTTCACATCGTCCGGCGAGCGGCCGACGGCCTCTGCGACTGAGTCGACGATCCTGCGGAAGCGCTGCGCGGCGATCTGTCGATGCCTCCTGCGCTGATCGTCGGCGGACAGCGCGGTCTTCTCGAACGGGTCGAAATCGGACTCGTAGAACGAGTTGGGCCAGACCCAGGCAATGACCTGAGCGCCGGCTTTCGACTCGAGCAGGGCGGTGTCTTCAAGCGCTGCCTCGTCGAACACCTGGAGGCGGTCCAGGTAGGCCACCTCAGTCTGGAAGCGGCGAAGAGCACCGCCGTCGGCGGCCACATCGTGTGGGGTCACGACCTAAACCTACCCTAGTTGCGATAGGGGGTTGACGATACGCAGTTAGGATCCCTATCGTTCTCGCGTACAAGCAACGACGATACGCCGAAAGGATTCACTCAGTGAAGAATGTTCTGTGTTTGGCGGCGACATCCAGCAACAGTCGGCCTGCTCGCCGCGCTCCTGGCCGGTCCGCGGCAGTCGTGGACCTCGAGAACATCGCCATCGTCGGAGGCGCTCGGCTGCCACCAGCCCAGATGCGACGCCTTCTGACCTTCGTCGAGGCCCGCATCGAAGGGATGCCAGTGCGAGTCGCTTCGGGACGCAACGTGCTGCGTCCCTTCATGAACCTGCTGGAGGGCACCCGCTGGGGCCTCACCCTCGTCAAGACCGAGCCAGACGCGGCCGACCACGCGCTCACCAGCGCAGCCCACGACTTCATCGGCTGCGGCATCACCGACATCGTCGTCGTCAGTGGCGACCACCACTTTGTGTCACTCGCGACCGAGGCGCGACTCCACGTCATTAGCCACGCCAGCCACCTCAGTACCGCTCTCCGCCTCGCCGCGACGACCGTCACCTACTTGCCCGACGTGTCGCCGCCAGTTCGCGCCGCCAGCTGACCGCCCCGGACTCGACCAAAGCCTCGTCCCTAACCCGCTCAACCCACATCAGACAACGAAAGACTCACATGAGCCGACCCCCCGTCGCTCGACTCGACACGTCGATCGCGCTCGCCCTTACTCAAGTAGTGCTCAGTCAGGACGTACAGGATGCCTGGCGCGGCGCCGCCCATGACTCCAGCGTTGCAATCGACGCCGTCGTGACCGCGGCGGGATCGATGAGGACCGCCGCCGGCAGCATCTCTCGAGCCACCAGCGTTGCCGCCGCGACCTGGCGCGCACATGGCGGCAGCCGATGAACACGACCAACCGCCGGCGTCGATCGGCTCGCAGGTCGAGAGTAACCTGCTCGACGGTGCCGCTACCGAACGGGCAAGGCAGTTTGGGTGAGGTTCAGCAACCATTGTTCGATCGTGATTGGCGTTGGACGCGTGCCACTGAAAGCCGCCGAGCCGATAGCGGAGCAGGGGAGCCGGCCAGAGCGCCCTTGATGCGGCCCGGCGGCGGGCGGAGAGTGAAGGGCAGGGTCGGCGGCGACGGTGACGGTTCCACCGAAAGCCCTCAATCCGGCCCCAAATAGGCCTTCGCTGAGCGATCCTCGAGGCATGGTCCGTAGGGAAATCCGGGCAGGTCGCTCGAGCCAGCAGAAGTACGACGAGTTGATGAAGGCGTGGCGATATCGGAATCGCGTCCTGTTCCGGTGGCTTGCGGTGTTCGCCTGGTCGATGCTGCTTGGCTCGCTGGTGCTCTCGCGGTTCGTGAGCTCGCAGGCGTGGCTGTTCGGGGTTCTAGGTGGCATGGCTTTCGCCGCCTACCTCACGTTCCGACTGTCGGGACCAGGTTGGATAGAGAACTGGCAGCAGGGCGTGTGGGGAGAGCAGTCAACGGCAAGGGCCCTTCGACCGCTCGAGCGTTCAGGGTGGGTGGTTCTGCACGACCTCCCAGCGGGACGCGGCAACGTTGACCACATCGCGGTCGGACCGGGTGGCGTGTTCTTGCTCGATTCAAAGAGGTTGGGTGGCTCAGCGTCGATCAAGGATGGAGTCCTGAAGGTCGAGCGCTTCGGCGACTCCGACCTGACTTACACACACCCCGGTCCGGGCCACCTGCTGGGACTCGCTCGCGAGACGCACGACCGAGTGAGGGCGGCCACGCGGATCAACGAGTGGGTCAAGCCAGTGATGGTGATGTGGGGGGAATTCCCCCAACGCCTGGTCGAGGAACGATGCGTCTACATCCACGGGGAGGAGCTGGCAGTTTGGCTCGCCGCTCAGCCGCAACGACTAGCACCCAAACGGGTGGGGCAGATGGCGCAGGCTGTCCAAGTTGCATGGGAGTCCGTGCCGGAGGGCGCCGGGTAGCAATTCGAGGCGCGACGACGGCACCTCGATTATGGGTGCCGTCGTTCTTGTCTGCCGTTGGGTGTGGTGGGGGCGCCCGCAGCGCCAGGGTCCGCTTGTGGCCCGAATCCCTGCTTGCAACTCAGCGCTACGTCTCCAAGCCAGGTGCTTCCGGTCTGCTCGTTAGGCAGAAGCATCGATCATCGGCCCGCCTTGGGGTTGATGGCCGAGGGCTGCCGTAAAATCCGGGGCACTCATCTCGTGTGGCGTCGGCCGTGAACGAAAGGCGGAGATACTACGGCGCCACGCCGGGGCGCCTGGCGCGGACCGTCAGTCCAGCGTGCGACGATGCTGCCATGCCCGCAGCCGTCGCTTCTGCCCCCATCGGCATGGCCGAGTACTTCGCTGGCATCGGTCTGATGGCCCAAGCCTTGGAGCCGAAGGGCTTCGAGGTGAAGTGGGCCAACGACATCGAGCAGGCCAAGAGAGATCTGTATGTCGCGAACCGCCCGACTGCCGCGACCGCCTTTCACCTGGGCGACGTACGGCTCGTTACGGGCGACCACATGCCGACGGCGGTCGAATTGGCAACCGCTTCATTCCCGTGCATCGACCTCAGCCTGGCCGGGAATCGGAAGGGTCTCGCGGGTGAGCAGAGCGGGATGTTCTGGGAGTTCGCGCGCGTACTTGAGCAGATGGGTGACGAGCGTCCCCGAGTTGCCTTGCTAGAGAACGTTCACGGCTTCGCAACGAGCCGCGGTGGCGGGGACCTGCGCGCGGCCTTGAAGCGCATGTGCGAGCTGGGCTACAGCTGCGACGTCATCGCCATTAATGCGCGACATTTCGTCCCACAGAGTCGACCACGGATGTTCGTCATTGGGATCCGTGGCGACTTGCCTCAAGCGGCGCAGAGTGCGCTTCCGCCGGTCTCTTGGACGCGGCCCCGCTGGGTGCGTGCTGTTCACGAGCGCAACGCTGACCTAAACATGCACTTCCTTGAGCTGCCTGACTTGCCGGAGGGGCCCGCGGATCTGTCGTCCGTCATTCAGCGACTCACGCCTGACGACACTCGATGGTGGGACGCGGCGCGGACCAGGGCCTTCGTGGAAAGCCTTAGTCCTCGGCATGCTGCTCGCTTATCGGAGCTTCGCGAGGGTGGGGCACTCAGATGGCGAACGGCATACCGTCGCACGCGTAAGGGAGTGGCCACCTGGGAGATTCGCGCAGACGACATCGCCGGCTGTCTGCGAACCACGGGTGGGGGATCGTCCAAGCAGGCACTCGTTGAGGCAGGCGCTGGGAAGGTCCGCGTGCGGTGGATGACGCCCTTGGAGTATGCCCGCCTCATGGGTGCCGGGGATTACAAGACGAATGCTGGCACCGACAACCAAGCTCTATTCGGTTTCGGTGACGCTGTGGTCGTTGACGTCATTGCGTGGATCGCCGACCACTACCTTTTGCCCGTTCTGCGACCAAGCGCCAGCTAGCCGCCCTAGAGTTTGCCCCTCGCGACAAGAGAGGGCAGAGATGACATCGGGCCAGATCGTTCCTTCGGAATGGTTCAAGGGCTTGGATCTGTCGACGACAAAGCTCCCCCGCGAGGTCGACGCGATACGCAAGGCCATCCAGGCCGTAATGAAGCTTCCGGATCCGCACTGCGGCGGCCAGCCTATAGGACGGTCGAAGACCGGCGTTTACGCCTTCTTCGACTATGACGGGGAACCCATCTACGTCGGCCAGACAGCGGAGTCGTTCGGTACCCGGGTAGGACGTCACCTGACTGGCCAGCGTTCGGACTCAGTCGCTAAGTACGTACTGGACCCGTTCGAGGTTTACGCGATCGCGATGTGGTCACTTCCCCACATTGGCGCACTCCCAAAGGGCGAACGCAAGGCGGCACTAAGCCAGTACGAGTATCAACTACACCGAGTGCTGATGGAGCAGTCCAAGTTCAAGGCCGTACTCAACGAAGGTGACATCCCCGTGGCCGCCCCAGTGGATCTTGTCGAGCCCGTTGGGGGCGTCATCATCCCCAACGAGATCTTCCCCGACCGCGCCCATCCGGATGTGCGCATTGCTCGACGAGCGCAAACGGTCTCTCTCTTGGCCAAGAACGTCTCCGAGCGGAGAGTCTCAAAGGGCCTACGCCGGACCTTGCTCACGCAATCCCGGAGGTTGGTCGAACTGTCGGAGCGTCGCTTCGAAGCTGCGGACGGCAGCATCCCCAGCGCGGACAGTGTCGAGTCGATTGAGGCTTCTGACGAGTAGGGCGCCCTAGGCTTGGACGCATGGCCGCCGCACCACTTGACCCAGACAGCCCCGCGCATGGCACCGTAAACGGATACGGCAATCGCGGATGCCGCTGCGATGCCTGCCGTGAGGCTCACCGGAAGAGCCACTCCGCATATATGAAGCGGGTCCGCGAGACTGGGGAACTGGCAAACGGCGACGTTCAGCATGGAACGTCCTACCGGTATGACGTCGGGTGCCGGTGTGACGCATGCCGTGAGGCCCACAACGCCAAATCGCGCGCTACGAAGCAGCGGCTCCGGGAGCGCCGCGCCAAGCAATGACGCCGTTTGACGTTGCTCCCGCTACTCGAAAGGCCATGCAAGGCAATAAGAGTCGTGACACCAAGCCGGAGATGCTCCTACGATCGATCCTTCATCGACGAGGTCTGCGATATCGCGTGTCCATCCGCCCGATCCCCGAGCTGAGACGCACGGCGGACCTGGTCTTCACGCGCGCTCGCGTCGCCGTCTTCGTTGACGGTTGCTTCTGGCACGGATGCCCGACACACCACCGGTTGCCTGCCACAAATTCGGACTACTGGACGGCCAAAGTCGAGAGGAACAGGCAGCGGGACCGAGAAATAGACCAAGCCTTGAGTGACCTCGGATGGTCTGTCGTCCGCTGCTGGGAGCACGACCCGGCGCCGGAGGTCGCTGAGCGCGTGATTCGCGAGGTGGCCTCACGTGGCCCCAGCAACCGGTGGACGCGTTGACGGTCGGTATGAGGACGGCCAAATATTCACGCCCCGGGGCCAATAGACCCACGTTGATCCCGACTGTCTGAGAGGCTTCAAACGTGAGCGAAACAGCAGACCAGCAGATCATTGGCACTCTCTTCGACCAGTTCGCCAAGGCCGAGTATCCCAAGCTCAAGAAGGACGATGCCTTCGAACGGTTCGCGGTCACCCAGGTTCTAAAACCCAGGGAGATCTCTACCGACGAGCTGGAAGCGGGCATCGTCGATGCGAGTGATGACGGTGGACTGGACAGCTTCTATGTCTTTGTCAACGGTGCTCTCTTGGATGTCGACGACGCCCTGTTGGACCCCCAGAGCGAGGCCTTCAAGAGTCTTGCCAAGGGTCCTCATGTAGAGGTGGTTGTTGTTCAATCTAAGAACAAGAAGAGTTGGGAAGAGGCGGTCTGGGAGAAGTTGCTGTCGACATTGCCAGCCGTCCTGGACCTTCAGAAGAGCGACGCGGAGCTCGAGCAGCTCTACAACTCGAAGGTCGTCGAGCGGACGGGAATTCTTCGCCGCCTCCTCAAGAGCTTTGCGGTGAAGTTCCCCAAAGTTTCCCTCCGCATCTGCTATGTCACGAAGGCACCCGAAATCAATATTACTGGGTCAATCCACGCGCGAGCTGACCAAGTCTCGGAGACAGTCAAGAGTCGCTTGTCCGCGGGATCGAGCATATCTGTCGAGCACGTTGGCGCCGCCGGCCTATACGAGTTGACGTCTCAGGCCTACGGCGAGCCCGCCTCACTCACCTTCTTCGACCTCGTGAGATTGGAGTCGTCATACCTAGGCGTGGCCACCCTGGAGGACTACCTCGCTTTCGTTCGGAAGGACGATGGAACCTTGCGGGAGGAGTTGTTTGACGCGAACGTGCGGGACTTCGAGGGCGACAACATGGTCAACCGTGCTATCACTGAAACGCTAAGCACGTCAGACAATGTCGAGTTTTGGTGGCTCAACAACGGGGTCACCGTTTTGGGTGACGAGGTGAGTGGACCGCAGAAGTCTCTGACAATCTCGCGACCACTCATAGTCAACGGCCTCCAGACATCACACGTGCTGCACCGGGCAGAGGTCGATGGCGGGGTCGCACCCCAGCGCTTGGCAAATTCCATAGTCGTGCGCGTCATCGTGTCGACGGACGAGAATGTGCGCGACCGGGTGATTGCTGGAACCAACCGACAGACCCCCGTACCTGGTCCTGCCCTTTTCGCCACTGACCCGAAGCAGATTCGGCTTGAAGCCTTCCTCAAAACAAAAGGCTTCTACTACGAGCGTCGAAAGAATCGATACAAGAATCTGGGCAAGCCGGCAAACAAGCGGATATCGATGAGCATGCTGGCGCAGGCTATGATCACGGTGCTTCTGGGCACCCCAGACGCGGCTCGCGCGCGCCCCTCTTCGATCCTCACGCGGAAGGGAGGTTACGAGTCCATCTTCGCCGAGGACCTTGACCTAGATGTGTACGTACGGGCTCTGCAGTTGCTGGAGCACGTGGACACCTTCCTAAAGAGTTCTGACGCGAAGGCGATTCTGGACGAACAGACGAACGCAAGGTTCTACGTTCTTGCTGGTTACGTCATGCTTCGGCTTCGAACTCGACAGTTCGGGCGCGTCAACTTTGATAAGAGTTTTGCTCAACTTGGCGGCCCGGCGGATCTGGCGGCATTGATGGATTCGCTTGTTGTCCTCGAGCGCACCGCCAAGCGGTTTCAGCGAGCAAACCCCGAGATGTCGCGCGACTCGGTCTTCAAGAGTGGGGACTTCAGGGATAAGTATTTCGCAGCTGTCGGCCGCAGCATCGCGAAGGCAAAGAACGCCTCAAAGTGAGGTCACAGCCCGTCGGCGGTCCTTGAAGGACGTAAGAGGTCGGGGATGCGCATGATCCCTGCGTCCGGTCGCCGCATCGATCCCTGGAACCCACCAAGTCGACGTGCTAGCCACGAGCGGGTCGCGGATGCGAGTTTGGGGCCGGATCGCCATGTCGACGGAGCGACATATCCCGCACAATGGATGCGTGGCACAGCGTGGATCCGAGGCAGCGCATGACGATCAGGTGGCTGCCATGATCGGCACCACCGCAGAAGCGGTCTTGAATGCCGCTGTGGCGTATCCACCGCTCGAACGCCCCGAGCTCATCGAAGCTGCCCTCGACTTGGGCAAGGTCTGTCGATTGCAAGCAAAGGGTGCGCGGATCCTCGTGTATCGCGATGATGGGCAGGTCAAGGCCGTGGCCACAGAACTTGCTCATGCGGGCTATCGACGCCGGTACAAGTCCTACGTTGGGTCGGACGTCAACGACGTCGTCGGGCAGCTGCAGCGCGCTTACAAGGACTCCTGAACTCTCGCGCGGCCGAGAACGGCGCGCCCAGCGCTGCGGAGCGGCGGCTTGATAGCCAAGAGCCAGAACCAGCAGAGCAGGGTCTGAAGGTCCGCGAATCGCACGTACACCCGGTCGGACAGCGGGAGATTGCGGATGTGTGTTAGATCCCCTTGTCGTGTGGCGCGGATGTCCGCTTAGCCCCTCGCGGGATTCGGAGGCCGTTCGACGGGGTGACCCTCGAGTCGAGTTGCCTCAGCCTGGGACGTGTCCCCGAGCGCCAGTGGGCGCCACTCTTCTCGAGTCTGTAGAGCGTGTTAGGTACCGACGGAGGTTGGCTGGACGGGCTGCCCCCTGGATCTGGAGCGCCGTGGTCGTTGACTTGGAGGCCTAGTGCAGCGCACGGCTGCTCAGCCCGTCCGGCGCGTTAGCACCGAGTGGGCCGACCCGTCATGAGTGGCGGCCGGCCGCCAGCCGGGGCTGGGGCCAGCGGGCGCTAGAGCTTGAAGCGAAGGCGCACACTGTTGCCGACGAAGCGAAACTTCGCACGGTTGTCGCGCGTGAACGGGTTAGGAAGCATTAGGACGCGCGGTTGGGCTGACAGTGCGTCCTCAACGATCAGCAAGCGCCAGCGGTTGGCCTGGGAGCCGCGCACGAACTCCTGAGCACGGTTGACCTCGGTCTCGCCCAGTTCGATCATGCCGGCGTCGCCAGACGTCGCCTTGACCTCGTACATGACCGAGCCGCCCTTGCGCGGTACCTCGAAGTCGAAGCCGAGACTGTCGTTCCCCTGCAGGCCCTTGAAGACGTGCGAGACGTTGCTCGACTTCCAGCATGTCTCGTCCACGATCGAGTGGCGGTCTTTGGCCTGGAGCCAGTGGAAGGCAGTCATCTCTCCGATGAGGCCAATGGCGCGCTTTTGGGGATCGGAGAGTCGCGACACGGTCGATGTCGTAGATGGACCGCCCTCGGAGCGCCCCTTCCGCTTGGCCGAGTCGCCCATGATCTTCAGATCCGCAGCGCGGTAGGGCGTGTTCAGACTGGCCGGCCCCGTGTCGAGGTTTTCGCGCACCATCGCGACGAGATCGGACATGGAGGCGTCGAGGTCGACGACCTGTCCGTGGACCGAGAGCTGGTGGTCGGCTCGCACCTTGGCCGCCTGGGCCTTCTGCTGCTCGGTTACAGCTGCGTCGAGGTCGCTCTCATCGAGGCCGAGACCCGCTGGGTCATCCGTGGCGGGCATCGCGTCCGGCCACAGGTCCAAGATCGCCAACCACTCGATCAGGTCGTGGGTCGCCAACACCGTGAAGTCTAGAGCGCCGACCTGATCGAGGGCGGTGAAAGCGGATTCGGCGAAAGCGTCGCCGACCGCGGCTGGAGGTGTGTCGCGGTTCTTGCGCGACCACGCCGTGATGAGGCGCTCCAGGGCCAGCAGGCGCTCACGCAGCGTCCGGCTGGTGCTCTCGCGAAGGTCGGAGGCAGAGGTCAGCGTGGACTGGGCCGGGGGCACCCCGAACTGGTCGGTTAGTTGCTGGTTGATCCAGATGTCGATCCTCGTCTCGCCGACCTCGTCGTACGTGGTGCCCCAGGACGGGTCGGGCCGGAGAAACGTAAGGGTTCGGATCGCGGGCCAGTCAGTCTGGGGATGCTTGGCGGTGAAACTGGGCAGTCGGCTGTGTCGTATCCAGTCGAGGATCTCGCCTCGGCGCTGGCTGCGGCGCAGGTTGAATTCCTCGAGCTGCGCGACGGAATTGTCGATCGGGCGCGACGCGGGAAAGTGCTCCGCCAGGGTCTGGTTGAAAGTCACCAAGTCGATGCCCAGCTGCCGGCGAAGCGCATCGGCACTTGCACAGTCCACAGCCTTCGCCATGAGGTCGTAGGCCGCCGCGTGACTTGAGCACAAGCCTTCCAACGCAGAAGCGAGAGCGTCACGGGTCGTCACGATCTCTGGATGAAGCTCTGCCAGAGCATCGGGACCCCACATCGCGACCGCGATTGGCTGGAGCCGGGTAAGGACTCCAGCGGTAGACCCATAGACCAAGCCTTCGGTCTCACTGACCAAGTGCTCGGGCACTCCCAGGATCTCGGCGATCTCGGCAATGTCAGGCCGGAAGATCGTCGCGCCGGGCCCGCTCGCGATCTTGCTCAGGTTCAAAGAGAGCTCAGCGGTGAAGCGTGTCTGGCCAAGGAGCTCCAGCGCCGCCTCGGCCACCTTCTCGAGCTGTTCCCATGTCAGCGGTGTGGCCAACTGCTGCACTAGCAGTGTCGCGGGGGTGCCTGCGAGCGGCAGAACTCCATGAAGACGCGCTGGCAGTGGCTCTTGGGTATTGGCAGTCGCGACGCGGATCTCGCCGCATCGCACGAGGCGAATTCGCGCCAGATCGTCCATCACGCTCTCGAGGTTCCGTCCGATGCGAGGGCCCGAACGAGGGAAGCGCATCGTGCACGCGAGCACGAGCGAGAGCCAAGGGATCTCCGCGCAGAGTCTCTCGTCGGTCTCGGCCGCTTCCCACGCTGTGCCGTCAGCCAGGACTTCGAGGGTCCAGTCAGTCGCCACCTCGGCGTTCTGGTTCCAGTGCGGTCTCAAAACCGTGTCTGCGATCTCACGAAGCCGCTCGACGTCGACGGTCTCGACGTTGAGCACGGGCGATCCGAGTTCGCGGACCAGTCTGGTCGTCGCTGACTGGTCGCTGTTGGAGACCACAAAGACCCGCTCGTCGCTGGCACTGGCAGGTGCAAGGAACTCGATGCGTCCCGCACGCTCGACCAAGAGTCCGTTCTCTACGGTTGGACGGAACTTGGCGGTCGGGCGGCCGAGCTGCTCCCATGCCCGCGCAAGGGTCGAACGGAAGTGGTCTGAGGAGGTCTCGGCGACCTCGCCCGCCTCGAAGAGGACGGTGAGGTGATCCACGAGATCGGCGGCATCAGCGGGGTCTCCCCAGACCTGCATCTGGATCTGGGTTAGGGCAAGTCGCGCGTTCGGCAGTCTGTCGATCGCTTGGCGAACGGGGGAGGCGACCAGCGGCGAGTAGGCAGCGGCAACCTGGTTCTCGACCGTGACGTACCAGCTCTGCATGGGAGACAAGAACTCCCACGACTCATCGTGGCGACCGTTCGGCACCCAGTCGCTGTGACGGAGGAAAGCGGCCAGCGGAGTCGGCACGTTGCTGTCAACTCCGCCTTTGGCGTTGCGTCGCCAGGTTGACGACAGATGTTGCGGCTTGATCGTCGACAGCGTTCGGACCACCGCTTGCGCGTATGCGGCGCGTTGGCGCCGAGGAAGCAAACCGATCTCGTGCTGACCCATGAGCCAGTACACGGCGTCGGTGGTGGTGAAGCGGGTGTCAGGGTGATTGGAGTTCGCGATGTCGCCGATGCCGAGGGCCCACTGCTCCAGGACCCCAGCGGGAATGGCGCTCGGTGGGTTCGACTCGCTGAGGGTCGTGGCGCTTAGGTACCGCCCGTTGAAGGCACGTCCGTCGCTGGTTTCAAGGATGGGCAGCGACGTTTTCACTCCCAGAACGGTCAAGAAGTCGCGCCAACGTTGAGCGTCGTCGACAGGACTGATGGCGACGAACTCACTGGGTGCTGCAACGAGCAATGCCTTCAGGGCAGAGAGATCGGGAGTCATAGCAGACGCGGCATTAGCAAGGATCGAGAGTTCTGTGGCGCAGGTGACCGGCCAGGGGTGACCGAAGCGCGCCTGCGAGGCGCGGATCCACTCTCCGCTCTGGGTCGGCACTTGCAGGCCGACACTAAGGAGCTCGCGCGCGTGGCGTTCGGTATCACCCGCGAAGAGGCGGAAGGCAAAGCCGAGCGCGTCACGCTTCGAGGAGTCTGACGTCACGGTCTCCATGACCTGGCCCAGCAACGGCAGCAGGCGCTCCGTCCGGAAAGCCTGCACGAGTCGCGCGTTCTCCAGGAAGTCTCGACCGGGTCGTCGGCTCGGTCCCTGATACCAGTCGATGTCGGAGTGCATGAAGACGATGCGCTCGCGCAGTGAGCGTGGCGGACGGAAGTCGAGCATGGCCGCGCCTGTCTTGGCATTCAGGGCTACCAAGGTGTCGTCGGAAGTGTCGTCGCGGGCATCTGGGGACCCCGAGCCGCTCGCGGCTTGGGGTGAGAAGAAGACGGAGCGCCGTCGCCGCCGGCGGGCACCGGTGGCGGACGGATCTGGTGCCGTATTGCAGTCGGCCAGTGTGCCGTCGGTCGAGAGGAGGATGCGGCGCCCAGCAAGTTCCTTCGCGCCGAGCGCGAAGATCGTACTGAGGTCGTCGTAGAACATCGGCCACACCTCGACAGGCTCGCCGCGGCGTACCATCGCGCTGGCCTGGGCCTCGACCCAGTCTGCCAGCTCAGTCGGGCTCGGCTCGACACTGACGCCGATCTGCTTGGCAAAGGAGGCCAGTCGCACCTGCCGATCGGCCGAAATGCGTTGGGCATCGACGATGGCCGCGTTGCTGTCAGCCGTGATACTGCCGCCTGTCACGACTACGGTGTCGGGCCAGCGCCACACCCGCGCCGTGCTCAGCGGC
The DNA here is from genome assembly GCF_056405175.1 of Pedococcus sp. P1_H8. Lineage (NCBI taxonomy): Bacteria > Bacillati > Actinomycetota > Actinomycetes > Micrococcales > Intrasporangiaceae > Pedococcus > Pedococcus sp. P1_H8. Next base: position 153,850 of record NZ_JBFUCP010000008.1, on the reverse strand, counting down.
GTCCATCGTCCGCGTAGGTCCGGGACTCGGACGACGTCGAAGAGCGGCTGCCCACAGGTTTGGGTGGAGACCTGCTCAAGGATGTCGACCGCCTCCCTCCAGGCGAGCAGATCCGTGACAGTGTCGGCATCGCCGTCGCTGGCGGTAATGACGCCGGCAGCCTCTAGGCACAGCTCGGCGAGACTCGTCAGTAGCAGCTTGTTGACCGGCTGCTCACGGTTGAGTCCTACCCGGGCGAAGTCCGTGATGAAAGGCGCATTGATGTGACCGGCTATCGGCGAGGTGGCGTCGTCACCCATCGGCAGGTAGGTGTAGGCGTGCCCGTCGGAAACGCTCGTATTGTCACCGACCGCGACGCTGACATGTGCGGGGCTGTCCCACGTGAGCCATCGCTCGTCCAAGGCGCCCTCTTCGACCGACTCCCTAAGCGCTGCCTGGAGGCGAGCTGGCACGACGGCCTTGGTGAATAGGCGGAACGTGTGCTGGCCATCCAGGACGACACGGTCGTAGGGGAGCGCGGCTGGGGGGTCGGCTGACAGGCGTTCCGGATGCCCGGCTGCCTCGGTCGGAGCAGCGTCGAGTACCCGGCGCGTCAGGACCGTCGGCTTCTCGGACGATGTCGTCTGGATCGAAAGTTTCTCGATACGTTCGAGGAAGAGCATGATCGGGATGGACGGTGTCAGGAGGCGATCGATGCGCTCCTTAATCTCCCGGGCTGCCCGCGCGTCGATCGCCGGGAGGCGAAGCACCGTGACGTAGCCCTGTTCGCGTAGGGCCTGGACCTCCGGCGGGATGGCGTCGAGAGGCATCGTCAGCATGCTGAGCGACAGCTTGTCCGCCACCTGTGCGGCTCGAGCCTCATCGTTGTTCAGCAGACTGACCAAGTCTGTGTGGGTGCCGAAGCGGAACGAGAACCCATTGAAGCCGGGATCGTCCGCGTCGAGTGCGCTGTACACCTCGGGCACCGCGCAGATCTGGAACACACTCTTGAAGCCGACACCCTTGTTGCCGATGCCGACACCGATGGGCTTGTCGCTTTCGCCGAGCGAAGCCATGCGCTCGAAGTTGCTGGCAGAGAGGGGCTGACCGCCGTTGGCCACGTAGAGCACGCCGTGCCGGTTCTCACCCGTCGCGTTGCCGCTGCCGTCACTTTCGTGGAAGTGGATGGCGAGGCGTCCGCCACGCGTGCCCTCGGGGTGAGCGTCGTAGCCGTTCTGGATAAGCTCGTGCAGGAAGCGCCCGCGGTACTCCTTGATGGTGTGGACGATCATCTGCTTGACCATCCGCGAGAATCCGATCTTATCCTCGAGGACCCCATCGACTACGTCACGAGCTCGCGTCGCGATGGCTTCGGCAGGGGTGGTCATACGCCTTGTCTAGCGCACGAGGGCGACCGGCGTGGGCGGAAGTGCGCCCACAGCATTCGACCGCTCGGTATCCCAGGCGCGACGGATTAACTCTTAGCGGATGCCTTCGCAGCGCGTCCGAGGCGCGTGTACCGAGCCATCGCCTGAAAGCCGTGGAAGCCCACCTCCCCACAGACTGGCGTCGACGACGACGCCGGCCCCGGTAAGGCGTCTTGCGTAGTCGACGGTCTTGTCTGAGACGGTGTTGCGGTGCCGCAGTTACCTCACTGGGGAGACGGCCACAGTCGGGTCGCCTAGGCCCCGCCGGTCTGACAGCAGGCCTTCTCGATGATGGCTGTCAGTCGCACGGACCCTCTCAACGTGCGGAAATCAACAGATCCGCGGCCCACTTGCGCGTCAATCTGGAGCCGAGGTGTTGCATGCCCATCGGTATGGGGTGGTCGTTGGCGTCATCTGTCCTCATGCATGCCCGGCCGGAGGGTAGGGCCCTGCATCGCGCCTGCTGTCACGGTAGATCATGGATGGCGCCTGCGTGATCCAGAGCCACGGGTGGGGAGCGCCACTCGCGCTCGCGACTCCTTGTCGCGGCACATTCGTCCTGTCTGACTTGGGTTGCCGAAAGGTCGGCGCTGCTGGTCTCGACTATGCGTCGGAGCACGTCGGCCGGCTCGGCATGGTCAAGGCCGCCGTGTTGGGTGGTGTGGTCGGAGTCGGTGGTGATCTCGACATACAGCTGGTTGGTGTCTCTGCCTCTGGTCGCCATCACGTACAGCGGCTCCAGGGTCGTCGAGGCGTTGAGGTAGGCGTGTGCGGTGTCGACGGTTCGGCCTTGGGCGCGGTGAGCGGTGGATGCGTATCCCAGTTCGACGTGTTCGCGCACGTAGTCGGCGGGAAGGACCACGGTCGCCCCGCCGCTGGACCGGGTCACGCGCAGGGAGCAGTCATCGCGAACTTGGCGCACGATCCAGTGGTCTCCGTTCTTGACCCAGCCGTGGCCGGTGGTCAGGGCGCGCTGGTTGAGCCTGGTCACGATGACGTCGCCGACGCCGGCGACGGTCCCGTCCGCGATCCCCACCCCGTGGGCGGTCACCTGTCCTGAACTGACGCGGTGGGCGCGGGCGCGGGCGTTGAGGTCGGCCACGGTCTGGGTGTCAGCGGCGAGCATGAGCGAGGACCTGCCGGCCTTGGTGTCGGTGCGCCAGGCGTCGAAGATCAGGTCGAGCATGTCCTCGCGCGCCCCGGACTCGACCCTTTCGTGGGCCAGGTAGGTGTCGGCGATGTCGGGGTTTCCGAGCCGCAGTTGCAGGGAGGCGTCGCGTTCCCACTCGTGGGCGAAGCGGTGAACCTCGTGCAGGGTGGGGGCGTCGGGGCCGCGCTCGTCGGCGAGGAGCTTGAACGCGCCCCCGGCCTGCACCGGCGACAGCTGGGCCCAGTCGCCGACGAGCAGCACCTTCGCCCCGACCTGGCGGGCGTGGGCGGTGATGTGGTCCAGGTCCTTGGTGGCGGCCAAGGAGGCTTCGTCGACGATGACCAGCTGCCCCCTTGCCAGGGACCAGCGCCGGTAGGCCGCGTACTCGGCTTTGGCGCGCTCCTCTAGCCGCCGCGTGGCCAGGCTCGGGTAGGCGCCAGCCAGCTTCGCGGCATACCCCTCCAACGCCTTGCGCCGCTCGGAGGTGCGCTGGTTCTCGGCGATCCACTTCGCCGTGTTCTCCGTGGGCACTCCGACCGCGTCGGCGAGCACCTCGGCGGCCGCAGCGGACGGGGCGAGCCCGACCACGGACCCGACCCCGTGGTCGGCCTCCCACGCCGCCCGGACGATCGCCATCGTCGTGGACTTGCCGGTCCCGGCCGGCCCGACCAGCACGTCAAGGCACCGCCCGGAGGTGATGATGGCAGCCACCGCGGTCGCCTGCTCGGAAGCCAGTACGTGGCCCATCCCGGGTGCGAGCATCCGCCCCAGCTGGGCGGCGACGTACTGGCCCACGGCAGCGCCGTCGGTGGCGCGCCCCGCCTCGAGGAGCCGGGCCTCGGCGTCGAGGATCTCCTGGCTGGCGTAGACCTCGCTGTTCCTGGCCCGCAGCCGCGATGTGCCGTCCGTGCGACGCAGCTGTTGCGGCAGCAGGTCCTGCTCCGGCGGCGTGAGCATCACCGATCTCTGCGTGGCCAGGGTCGCGACGCGCTCGCTGACCGCGACCCGGTCGGCGGGGCTGGCGAACCGAACGCCGGCCAGCTGGCGGTGGGTTTCGGCGAGCAGGTTGGCCCGAGTGAACGTGGACCGCGCCTCCGCAACCGTGTCGGCCACCACAGAGGCGAGGTCGCGCAGCATCCCCTCCTCCAGGCCCCCTGCGGTCACCAGGCGTGCGGATTGCCGACCCGCCAGACCGGAGACCCACCCCTCCTGCTGCTCGACTCCAACGAACGACGCGGCCCGCTCCCGCCATCCGTTGATGAGCTCGTTTAACGCTTTGATGTCCTTGTCCGGGCGGGTGGCGAGCGTGGCCTGCTGGCGCAGCTTGAGGATCTCCGGCGCCAACGGGGCCCGACCATGGGCGGCCACGAACTCCTGCACGAGGTGGTCCTTGGCGGACTCGATCGCGCTGGACCGTTGCGAGAACTCCTCACGCAGCTCGGCTGCTACGCCGTCAACCTCCCACTTCGGCACCGGGGAGCGGCGCCGCGCCTCCGGCGTCCATAGCCAGCCTAGGTCGCGGGTCAGCTCGTCGGCGAGCAGGCCGTTGTACAGCTCGGACATGCCCACCGCGGCCCGAAACAGGGCTTTGGAGTCCAACGTCCGCCACGCGCCATCGGACACTGCTTGGGCGCGGTTGAGGACCACGACATGGGTGTGCAGCTGCGGGTCCCCCGCGCGGGAGTCCCAGTGGTCGAAGGCGGCTGCCACGATGCCCCGCACGTCCTCGGAGACGGCGCCAGCGTGACCGGTTCGCGTGGCGAACACCTGCGCCTCGCCATAGGCGATCACCGCTTCCAACGCCCGCCGGTGCGCAGCGTGGATCCGTGCCCGGGTCGGCGCCTCCGCCAACGCCCATGCCACCGACACGCTCTTGGGCACCGAGAAGGTCAGGTCGAACCCAGCGACGCTCTTGGGCGCCCTTCGGACCCGCCCGAGGTGGTCGACGAACACCATCTGCTTGCCCCGCGGCGGGCGCCCGAGCGGATCCCCGGTGACCGGGTCCTGCAGCATCCCCAACATCCGGAACAGGCCTTCTTCCGACACCGCTAACCCCGCTGGCACGCCGCGTCCGCCGTCGAGCCCAGCCAGCCCCGCGCCCAGAAACCGTCCCGGCGGAGTGCCCTTGGCGGCGTAGTACGCCGTCAGGCTCGACGCCGGGCCGGCAGCGTCCATCCGCGCGACCGAAGACATCAAATAGCGATACCCAGCACCCAGCGTCATCCGGCGGATCGACATCGTCACAGTCGGACAACGGCGCCGCGGGGGCACCATCGACGACCACCCCTGACCACCTTGGTGCCAGACGTGTGGAGCGGGGTGGTGGTTGTGAAGGCGAGGGGGCGACGGGCGAGGGTCAGGATGGCCCGGGGCCGGCGATGGGAGGGAGCTAGGAGTGGGGCCGGGGCGGCGGTAGTGGGGTGAGGGAGGGATGGCGAGGATGGGGGGCGGAAGGGGGCCTGCCTGGTCAGTGACACGACTCTCGGGGGTCCGCCGGGCCGGTGTGCTCGCGGTAGCTCACCCAGGCGCCTCCACTGGCGCGGTCAGTCGTCGAGCCCGAGAGCCGACTCGTAGTCACGCCCACCGTGGAAGACGCCGACGATCATCAGCCGTTCCCCAGACACGGCGAACGCGATGACCGTTCGCTTCCTGTAGCTCGTCGTGCGCAGGCCCGGTCTGATGTCGTCTCGCGCAGACCCTCTGGTCGGGAAGACCGCCAGACCCTCGCAGTAGTCGAGGAGCTCTTCCACGTAGCGTCCGGCAACGTTGGGCGTCGCTCGGCTCGCGATGTAGTCATACAGCTCGCCGAGCTGCGTTTCGGCCTCGGGCGCAAAGACGACTCGCAGACTCACCGGCCAGCGTCTCGGGCCGAGAGCCTCTCTCGCAGGTCCTCGCCCGTGATCCCACGCGATGGGTCGGCGACCAAGGCGTCGTAAGCCGTGGCCACCTCGTCCTGGAGCCACGCCTCCACCGCGGCGTCACGGGCGAACAGGGTACGCAGCCCGTCCCGAATCACTTCGCTCTCACTGGCGTACTGACCCGAGCGCACGCGTTCCGCCAACGTGTCCGCCATCTCGTTGGGAAGCGTAATGCTCAGTTGTCGAGTCGTCCTCATGACCCACCTCCGAATAGGACTCAATCCTACTCGGTTCGCTTCCGGTCGCATGGTGCCCCCACAGCGCCGTTGTCCACACAACAGCAACGAAGGATGGCCATGCAGAAACCACCGGGATCAAATGAGGCTGTAGCCCACGAGCATGAAGGGAGCATCACCATGAACGAGGCCCGCGACAACGACGTCCGCGCGCCGGTCCTGCTGTGTCCGGATGAGGCGGCGGCGTGGTGCCACATCAGCGTGGGAACGCTGAACCACCTGCGATATCACGGGCGGTTCGCTCCGGCGATCAGGATCGGCAAGCGCTGCTTCTGGACGCCAAAGGACCTACTGGCGTGGTTGGAGTCGCAGAAGGAACCGGCGTGATCGTCAAGACGAGGTACGGAACGTGGCGAGTCCAGGTGAAGTACCGCAGTGTCGTGGTGGCGGACCGATCGTTCGAGCGCAAGGGCGACGCAATTCGCTGGGAGATGGAGCAGAAGCGGCTCCTCCTCTCGGGCGAGTTCGTCTCTCCCGCAGCGGGAAAGGTCACCGTGCGGGAGTTGGCCGACGAGTTCAGGGAGTCTCGAAAGGGGCAGGTGTCTGTCCGGGCGTGGGAGTCGGACGAAAGTGCCCTACGCGTCCACATCGTCCCTGCGTTTGGCCGGCTCCCGATCTCGTCGGTCTCGTCCATCCAGGTGGAGCGGTTCCTGACCGATCTGGCGGTGTCGCGTTCGGTGCGCACGGCGGCTCGGGTCCGGACAACCCTTCGCGGCCTGTTCCGGTATGCGGTGCGCACCCGCCGTCTCCAGGTGTCGCCCGCCGAGAACGTGCCTTTGCCGCACCCCGACTCAAGGACAGGCGAGGTCGTCGAGGTGGCTCCCTTCCCGCTGGACGTCCTGCTCGATGTCGTCGAGACGCAGCGTGGCCTTGCGGGCCGCTACGCCGACATCACATTGGTGCTCGCGCTGACCGGTGTTCGCTTCGGCGAGCTGCGCGGTCTGCGGGTGCGAGACCTGGTGTCGGTGCCGTACGCAGGGTTATTGGTGAAGCGGTCTGTCCCACAGTCCGGGAGGACGGGAGCCGTCATCGAGCGGGCGACGACGAAGAGTGGGCGCTCTCGACTGGTCCCGCTGACCGACATGGCGCGACCGGTGGTGGAGTCCTGGGCGGAGGGTCGCGATCCCGACGACCTGCTGTTCCCGGCTCCGGAGGGCGGCTATATCCATTCGCAGAACTGGCGGCGCTCGGTGCGTTGGTCGACGACTGGGCTGGGGCGGCGTCCGCACGACTTGCGGCACACCGCTGCCAGCCTCTGGATCGCGGCCGGTGTCGACATCAAGACCGTGTCATCGTGGCTCGGTCACTCGACGGCCAAGTTGACCCTCGACACATACGGCCACCTGATGGGGACCGACGCTGACAGGGCTGCTCTAGATCGTGTGAATCGGGCGATGGCTGGGGCGACTCCACGTCAAGGGTTGCGCGCAGGTCCGTCAAGTGACGAGGGCTAGTGGTCGAGGTGACCGTTGACGTGGTGGTTTACGTGAGGGTCGGTTTCGAGGATGAAGTCGACGACGGTCCAGAAGTCAGAAATTCGCGGGTGCGCCAAGGCTTCCTGGCGTCCCAGCTTCGTCCCCCAGGTCGGCCCGTCCTCGTACGGAATCGCCGCCTGCACCGCTGTTGCGGCGGGCTCGCGGCTGCTGTCGACGGGCCCGACTCGGGCGCCAAAGGTGGTGCGGTGATCGTCTGCGGCGCCTTCGAACGTCCCAAGGATGACGTCAATCCATGCCTCGAACTCTCCCCCGTGTTGGTGCAGCGCGGCGAACGCGATCGCGTATGGCCCGTCACTGTCCAGGACGAAGTTCTTGGTCAGGGTGAATTGGGCCCCGCAGTCCGAGCACTGCTCCTCCGAGACCGTCGGTGGGCCGTCCAAAGTCAGGTTCACGACGGCATTCTGCATGTGTCGGGTACGGATCAGGTACGGATCGAGCCTGACAGCGAGAAACGATCGGCGGCCGCGGATCGCACAAAGGGCATCTGACCTGCGGAAACGTGGTGGTGCCCTCGGGCAGATTCGAACTGCCGACACCCGCTTTAGGAGAGCGGTGCTCTATCCCCTGAGCTACGAGGGCGGGGTATGGCTGCACCCTCGCTGGCAGGGCTCATCGAGACCTGAGGCGCTGGAGGCCACGCGTGAGGAAGGGTAGCCCACCGCTGCGCGTGCTCGGGTGGCGGATAGACCACTCACGCACCGACAGCGTCCACCAAGCCCGCGTTTCGGTCTATCGGCAAGCCAGGCCACGGTCTTTGACCCATCGGCAGGCCGCGCCACGTTGGTTGACCCAACGGCATACGTCCAGGGACTGGTCATGAATATCGGTGACAAACGGCGCGGTTGACGCCTCAAGAATCACCAGCCCCAGTCGAACGTCAAGAAACGACAAATAGTCCACGCATCCGCAGGACATCGGATCATGCTGGGGGTCATCGACGGATCGGACGGGACGCCGACCCCGATCCACTTCTGAGCCGGGGGCTGTCGTGGGGCCCTCACTCACTCCTGCCATTTCTCATGTCTTGCCACGGAGAGGGACCACTAATGCGTATTACCAAACGGGCCGCCATCATCGCTGTCGCCGCCGTTGTCGGCCTCGGAGTTTCTGGGGGCACGGCCTATGCCGCCGGCCTCATCCCGGGTTCCGACGGAGTCATCCACGCCTGCTACAACAAGACCAACGGCAACCTCCGGGTCGTCGCAGCCGGCACCAAGTGCCGCAACCCCGAGAAGACCCTCGCCTGGAACCAGACCGGACCCGCGGGCCCCACCGGCGCAACCGGGGCAACGGGCGCTACCGGTGCGACCGGGGCGACCGGCGCAACGGGCGCGACCGGTCCTCAGGGACCCGCTGGCAAGGACGCCCCGAAGACGTTTGCCGGTGAGTTCAAGGGAGACACCCTCGCACTCTGGTCCGGCACGGGTGCCTTCACGGTGACCGACATCGGCGCGGGCGCGTGGCGGATCACCATCCCGGCGGGGACCTTCCCCACGGGGACCGGTGTTGGCAACGGCTGCCCGATCCCGTTGGTCCAGGCGCTGGTGCCCGGTGGCGCGATGGTCATCGACCAGAACCTCTGCGGGCCGCTGACAGCCAATAACGGCAGTGTCATCCTCGACGTGCACAGCGCCGATGGCAGCGACAACCACTACGTGAGCTTCGTGGTGACCGCCGTCGGCTGAGGCTCAACCGACAGGCAACACACTGATCGGCTCTCGGGCACTTGCCCGGGAGCCGATCCTTTGTGGAGCCTGCGTCCAGTGGAGCCTGCGTCAGCACGCGTCACAGGTGGTCATCCGCGCGACGTCAGACGCGCTTCCGGTCGCCCTGCGCGTCGACCACCGGACCCCCTGCCACGTCGGCCGCTCGGACCACCAGCGGGACCACCAGTGCGAGCGGCGCTCGAGCCGTTTCGCGAGCGCCAGCTCGTAGGCCATCGCCCGCGCCGGGCGGTAGGCCTCCTTGGCCGCCCGGCGGTGCTCCTCGAGCAGAAGCGTTGTCAGCTCAGACATCTCATCTCCTTGGTTGGGTGCCAAGGAGAGTGACCCCGGGGCCTTCCTGCGACCTTCCGCGGCCTTGCGCCGATGCCCATGTCGCCGGAAGGTCCGCGAAAGGTGCCGTTCCTACCGTCTCTCCTCTCATCAACAAACGGGCCCGCCGACGGGCCCACCGGAGGAGAAACACCATGAGCAACACGGCATACGCAACGCGGGCTCCCCTCAACGGTGTCGACGTGGCAACGCTTTTCGCCACCCTCGACGCGATCAAGGGACAGAACGACATCGCGACGTTCCAGTTCCGCGCCGAGAACACCTGGCTGACCGGCGCCCACAGCCAGTCGAGGATCCACGGCTTCTACGGCGCCGGCCAGGAGCTGACGCACAAGAGCGAGACGGTCCTCGACGCCGACCACCCCGTCGTCCTCACCGGCACCGACAACGCCCCGACCCCGGTGGAGTACCTCCTCCACGCGCTCGCGGGCTGCCTCACGGCGGGGATCGCCAACATCGCCGCCGCCAGAGGAGTGACCCTCACCAAGGTGAGCTCGACCGTGGAGGGCGACATCGACCTGCTCGGGATCCTGGGGCTGTCCGACGGCTCCGTCCGCAACGGCTACCAGGGCATCCGCGTCACCTTCCACATCGAGGGTGACGCCGACGACGAGACGCTGCGCGGCATCGTCGAGCAGTCGCGCCGCCGCTCCGCCGTCTTCGACGCCCTCACCAACCCCACGCCCGTCACCGTCTCCGTCGTGACCGGCTGAGCCAGACCCCGGGATCGCCCCGGGCCGGCGATCCCGGCCCGGGGCGCGACCAGAAGGAGCACCACCATGTCCGCCATCGACACCGTCGTCATCGGTGCCGGCCACGCAGGTCTGGCCGTCAGCCGCCTGCTCGCCCTCGAGGGGCGCGACCACGTCGTCCTCGACCGCGGCCGCGTCGCCGAGAGCTGGCGCAGCGCCCGCTGGGACTCCCTGCACCTGCTCACCCCGAACTGGATGGCCCGCCTCCCCGGGTGGGTCCACGTCGGCCCCGACTCCGACGGTTTCATGAGCGCCTCCCAGTTCGTGCGCTACCTCGAGAGGTATGCCGCGAGCTTCGGTGCGCCCGTCCTGTCCGGTGTGCGCGTGGTGGAGGTGAGCGCCGCCGGCGAGGGCTACCGCGTCGTCACGGACTCCGCGACCTGGCTGGCTCGTCACGTCGTCGTGGCCACCGGACCCGGCGGGCAGCCGCGCATCCCCGCTGCGGTGGAGGGTCTGGACGCTGGCGTTCACCTGACCACCGCGGCTGACTACCGCAACCCCCGTCAGCTCCCCAATGGCGGAGTGCTGGTCGTGGGGGCATCGGCCTCCGGCGTCCAGATCGCCGACGAGCTGGCTGCTGCCGGCCGCGACGTCGTGGTGGCCGTGGGTCGGCACAACCGCATGCCGCGCCGCTACCGCGGCATGGACATCTACTGGTGGCTGGAGCGCACCGGTCGCACCGCGCGCACGATCGACGAGGTCCCCGACCCCGACGCCGCGCGACGCGAACCGTCCATGCAGCTCGTCGGGCGCCGGGGCCACCAGAGTGGCCCCCGCGACCTCGACCTGGGCACCCTGCAGGCCCGAGGAGTCCGGCTCGCCGGTCACCTCGTGGAGGCGCACGGGCAGAAGGTGAGCTTCGCGGCCGACCTGCTCGACTCGGTCGGGAGCGCGGACAACCGGATGCACCGGTTCCTCGACGTCGTCGACCGGCACATCGAGGAGAGCGGCCTGGTCAGCGAGGTCTGGCCGGCGGAGCGTCCACGAACCGTTGCGCTGCAAGGCAATCCGACAGCGCTCGACCTCGCAGCGGAGGGGATCGGCACGGTCCTGCTCGCCACCGGCTACTCGCAGAGCCACCCCTGGCTGAAGCTGCCCATCACCGCGCCCGACGGCTCGATCCGTCAGCAGGGCGGTCGCACCGAGGCTCCGGGCGTCTACGTCGTCGGGCAGCGGTTCCAGCACCGGCGGGACTCGGGCATGGTCGACGGCGCGAGGCACGACGCAGCCCTGGTGGTGTCCGACCTCGTGGGAGCGGGTGCGGGCGCTGTTGCGGGCGCTGGCGCTGGGGCCAGTGCCTCGTCCGGATCGGCCGAGGGCCCCGAAGCCCTCGACGAGCGGCTCGAGGGGTGGGCGTCATGAAGACCTACGACGCCGTGGTCGTGGGCGCCCGCGTGGCGGGTGCCTCGACCGCGCTGCTGCTCGCCAGGGCGGGCGCGAGGGTGCTGCTGCTCGAACGCGCGCCCTACGGCTCCGACACCCTGTCGACGCACGGCCTGATGCGCGCCGGGGTGCTGCAGCTGTCGAGGTGGGGCCTCCTCGACGAGGTCGTCGCAGCCGGAACGCCCCCGGTGACCCGCACGCTCTTCCACTACCCGGACGCCGCCCCCGTCCGGATCTCGATCCGCGCCACCCAGGGCGTGACCGCCCTCTACGCCCCCCGCCGCCAGGTGCTCGACCGGATCCTCGTCGACGCCGCCGCGCAGGCAGGAGCCGAGGTGTGGCACGGAGTCACCGTGACGGAGGTGCTCACCGACTCGGGTGGGAGGGTGACGGGAGTGCGCGGCGTCGACGCCGCGAACGGCACGTTCACGGCATACGGGAAAATGACGATCGGTGCCGACGGGATCAGGTCGACGGTGGCCACCGCCGTGGACGCGCCCTTCGAGCGGCGCTCGAAGGCACGCGGCGCGGTGCTCTACGGCTACTTCGACGGACTGCCGACGGAGGGGTACGAGTGGGCGTACGGCCGGAGGACCGCGGCGGGGCTCATCCCGACCAACGACGGGCAGACCAACGTCTTCGTGGGCACCTCCCCGGAGCGGCTGCGGCAGATCCGTCGAAGCGGTCCCGACGCAGCCTTCACCGAGCTGTTCGACGCGGCGGCGCCGCGACTGCGGCGCAGGTTGCGGGCCGCGACGAGGGACGGTCGGCTGCACGGCTGGTCCGGTCAGCACGGCCACATCCGCGGGTCGCACGGCTCGGGCTGGGCCCTGGTCGGGGACGCCGGCTACTTCCGGGACCCCATCACCACCCACGGGATGACCGACGCCCTGCGCGACGCGGAGCTGCTGGCTGACGCGCTGCTCTCGACGTGGGCGGGGGACCAGCCCGAGGCGATCGCGCTCGCGGGATACCAGGCGAGGCGCGACGCCCTGTCCTTGCAGCTGTTCGAGGTGAGCGACCGCATTGCGGGGTACGACTGGGGTGCCACCGAGATCCAGCAGCTGCTGCGCGAGGTCAGCTCGGCCATGAGCGACGAGGTCAGCCTGCTGCAGTCGCTGCCGCCGCGGCCATCTCGCCCGGTTGACGCCGATTTGGGTGCACTTGTGTTGGCTGACATGCCCGGCGCAGGTGGCTAGCGTTGAAGGCCATCTCCTGGAGATCGGCACCGGCCATGGACGCGCGAATCAGCCTCCTCGGAGGGTTCTCTGTATCCGTCGACGGCTCCGTGGTCACCGACCAGCAATGGGGCCGCCGCAATGCCAGCACGCTCGTCAAGGTGCTTGCCCTGGCCAAGGGACGGCGGCTGCACCGCGAACAGGTCATCGACGCCCTCTGGCCCGACCTGCCGGCGGACCTCGCCGGGGCCCGGCTCCACCAGGCCGCGCACTACGCGCGGCGGGCGCTGGGAGAGGCTGCGGGAGCCGCGGGGAGGGGCGTCGTCCTGAGCCATGACTTCGTCGAGCTCCTGCCGGACGGCGAGGTCTCCGTCGACGCCGTCGACTTCCGGGGCGCCGCCGAAGCCGCCCTCGCCGGACGGGACGCCGAGGCTGCCGCGGCGGCTCTCGAGCTGCGCGCCGGGGTCCTGCTCCCCGACGACGTGTACGAGACGTGGGCCCAGGACCACCGCGAGTCGCTCGAGCAGCTGCACCGCGAGCTGCTGCGCCTGACCGGGCGGTGGGAGGACCTGCTGGAGACCGACCCCGCCGACGAGCAGGCCCACCTCGCGCTGGCGCGGTCCCTCGCCGACCGGGGTGACCTCAGGGCGGCCATGCGTCAGCTCGAGCGGCTCGAGCTCACGCTGCGACGAGAGCTCGGGACCGCCCCGGGGGCCGAGGCCGAGTCCTTGCGCGCGGAGCTCGCCGCGCCGACGGCGCCACCAGGCACCGCGCCTGCCGGGAGCGAGCAGCGCCGTCTCGTCGGACGACGTGCGGTGGGTGACCTCCTGCGCGAACGGCTGACGACTGCCCAGGGCGGCCGCGGCGGCGCGATCCTGGTCACCGGACCGCCCGGCGTGGGCAAGTCCAGCGTGCTCGACCTGTCCGAGACCCTGGCCCGGAGGGCCGGCTGGCGGACCGCTCGGGGCACGGCTTCGGCGGTCGAGGGCCCGTGGCCCTACGCCCCGGTGCTCGAGGCGCTGGGCGACCTCTGCCGCCGGCACCCGGCGCTGCTGGACGGGCTCGACGACCGGTACCGCGAGGAGCTCGACCGAGCCCTGTCCGAGAGTCAGGTGACGTGGTCGGGGGAGAGCGCCCACCAGCGACTCTTCGTGGCGGCAGCCGAGCTGCTGCGGCTCGGAGCGGCGGGTCGCGGGCTGCTGCTCGTCGTCGACGACATCCACGAGGCCGACGAGGCGTCGCTGCGTCTCCTGCACTATCTCGCGCGCTGCGCCGTGACCGACCACGTGTTGCTGGTGCTGGCGCACCGCTCAGCCCACAACGCGGCCCTCGAGGAGGTCCACTCCAGCCTGGTCGCGCGGGGCATCGGCTCGCGGATCGAGGTCGCGCCCCTCCCCGAGTCGGCCACCCTGCGCCTGCTCCACGAGCGCTTCCCCGATCTCGACGAGGCCACCCAGCAACAGATCTGGGCCGTGAGCGGCGGCCTGCCCTTCACCGCCCTCGAGCTCGGCGCCGCCGCGGCCACCGGGCGCGAACCGGCGGCCATCGCGAGCCTGCCGCCGGACGCCCTGCATGCCCTGCAGCGGGCCGCGCTGCTCGGGTTGTCCTTCACCACCGACGAGTTCCTGGCGGTGGCCGGCGCCGACGAGGCGCGGGCCTACCAGCACCTCGAGACCGCCCAGGCCAGCCTGGTCATCGAGTGGTCCGAGACCGGCTACCAGTTCCGGCACGCCCTGGTGCGCGAGGCGGTCCTGGACGCCATGCCGCCGGCCGCGCAGAGCGCAGCCCGGGTCGAGGTGGCCCGCGAGCTGGCCCGGCTCGGCGCCCCGCCCGCCCGGATCGCTCACCAGTACCTCGCGGCCGGCCAGCCGCGACAGGCCATCCCCTACGTGCTCCCGGCTGTCGAGACCGCCGGAGCGCTGGGCGCCTACCGTGACGGGCTCAACCTCGTCGACGGCGTCCGGGAGTATGCCACCGGCGAGATGCTCGGGCACCTGATGGCTCGCCGCGGCGACCTGCTCACGGCGCTCGGGGACCCGGCCGCCGTGCCGAGCTATCGCGCCGCCGTGCCGCTCACCACCGGGGTGGAGCACCGACTGGTGCGCGCGCGACTGGCCCGCGCGGCGTGCTTTGCCAGCGACTTCGACACGGCCCGCTCCGCGCTCGCGGGCTTGGAGCTGCTGGGCGATGACGCCGACGGTCCCATCCTGCTGGCGAGGGGCAACCTGGCCTACTTCAGCGGCGACATCGACGGGGCGTGGGACCTGGCGGTCGAGGCCCGCGAGTCCCTGCTCACGCCCAAGGACCCGTGGCGCTACGTCGACCTCGTGGCGCTACAGGGACTGATCGCCCACCAGCGCGGCGAGTGGTTCGAGCGCTTCCGCATCGAGCTGCGACGCACCCTGTCCGACACGGGTCTGACCACCGCCCTCTTCGACGCCCACCTCTGCGTCGCCGAGTACCTCCTCTACGGCGGGATTCCCTACGCCGAGGTCATCGAGCTGGCCCGAGGGCTCCAGCGCCGCTCGCAGCAGTTCGGTGCGCTGCGCGGAGTGGCCTTCTCCACCGCCCTGATCGGGGAGGCCGCGCTGCTGATGGGTGACCTCGACCTCGCTGAACGCGAGCTGCAGGAGGCCGTCGACCTCCATCGCGACGCCGATGCGCCAGCGGGCGAGTCGCACGCGCTCCAGCGGCTGGCCGAGGTGCGGCTCGCCCAGGGGGACCGCCCCGAGGCCACCAGGTTGCTCAACCAGGCCCTCCCGCTGGCCCGGTGGTCGGTGATCGGTTCGCACCTGTTGCAGCGCATCCACGGGGCGATGGTGCTGGCCGCCCCCGACCCGGTCGCGGCCCGCATCGCCGTCGAGCGGGCCGAGGACAGCATGGGTGACTCGGACTTCTGTCCCTTCTGCACCGTGACGTTCGAGATCCCGGCCGCCATCGCCTGCGCGGACGCGGGCGACCTCACCGCTGCCGAACGCCATCTCGCGCTGGCCGAGCTGTCGGCCGCGAAGTGGGAGGGCACCGCCTGGCCGGCCGCCGTGAGGGAGGCGAAGGCCCACCTCGCCGCGGCTCGTGGCGACACCGCCGACGCGCTCAGCCTGCTCGCCGAAGCGGCCGAGCTCTTCGGAAGGGCTGGTCAGACGCTCGACGCCGCCCGCTGCTCCTCCGCGGCCAGCCTGCCGTTGACGCCGACGCCCGTCCCGTGACGCAGGCACCCGTCCCCTGATGGCGGCATCCGTCGCTATGCCGTGCCCCACGCTGAGGGGCACCGCATAGCCCCCTGAACCGACGCCCATCCGAGGACGCGCACAGCACCTGTCCGGTGACGTTCGCGACGCCTCGAGGTCGCACGTCACCGCCGTCTGGCTAGGTCCATCTCATCCAAATGGATGATGGCGCAGCCTTTCCACCTCCACCGAATGACGTGCGCTTCTAAGTTCAAGCCCGCAGTGTCGCGCCCGCGGCGCTCGTTCGGAGGATCCATGCGCAAGCCCATCGCCGTCCTCGGCGTCGTCCTCGCCCCGGCCGCCCTGGCCGCGGGTGTGGTCGCTGCGGCTCCGCAGACCGCGGACGGTGCCATCGTGACCTACAAGATGACGTACGCGTCGTTGCCGGACGGGTCGAAGCGGGTCGTTCGCTGGAACGGCTGCCAGACGGCGATCACCTACAAGGTGAACCTGGCGGCGGTGCCCAGTTCGCTGCGCTCCACCGTCCTCGCCGACACCAAGGCTGCGGTGGCGAAGGTCGCCGCGAGCACCTCCTTCGTCTTCAGCTACAAGGGGAGTACCACCGAGGTCCCCAAGGTCGGGTCGATGGCCTCGCAGTCCGCCGAGATCGTCATCGCCTTCACCACGCCGACCAAGACGAACTACTCGTTGGCCGGCTCCACGCTCGGCCAGGGCGGTCTCTACTACGGCTATGTCTCCCGCACGGTCAGCGGCAAGACGTCCTACACGGTGGCGGCACAGCGCGGGTTCGTCGTCATCGACACCCCACAGATGCTCCAGCAGACCAAGGGCGGCACCGGCACCGGACTGCGGCGCAGCAACCTGCTCTCCCACGAGCTCGGCCACGCCGTCGGGCTCCAGCACGTCAGCGACACCCGTCAGCAGATGTACCCCTCGATCCGGACGACCTCGCCCACGCTGTTCTACAGCGGCGACCGCGCCGGCCTGTACAAGGTGGGCAAGGCCTCGGGCTGCATCAACACGGCCTACATGCCGTTGAGGGACCTCGGCTAGCCGCACCACCAGCCCGGCACCACGCGTGCCCACGGACTGCCCGGCGTCACGACCGCCTGGCACACAGACTGCCCGTTCGCCCACCAGCGAGCGGGCAGTCGCTTTTGTATGCCGCGGGTTCGGCGCGGGCGCGCCGCCCGGCACTGACGCCCCGCGCTGACGCGACGCGCCCACGCGAGCGCGAGCGCGAACGACGGGTTCACGCGCGTCGGTATGGCTTATACACCATCACCGTCGAGCGGTGAGGGTTCTTTACCAAATGCAGACCCAACTGGGGGATTTCCAGTAGATCCAATGACCCTTTCAAGGGGCAGGTTGATCGATGTGCCGCCCTGAGGGGGTTCGACACGATCGAATCATCCCCACAGGGGCCACGCATCAAGCCGGCCACCGTCCCCGAACAGAGGAACCCCCCATGCAGTTCAACCGCAAGCGCGCCGCAGCCGTCGCCACGGGCGCAGCCCTCACCTTCATCGTCGGCGGGGTCGCCTTTGCCTACTGGAGCACCAGTGGCGCGGGCACCGGCTCGGCCGCCACCGGCACCGTCGTCGCGGTCAAGATCAACGCGACCAGCGCCGCCGTCACGGGCCTCTACCCGGGTGGCCCCGCGCACGACGTCTCCGGCAACTTCGACAACACGAACGCCGGCACCGTGTACATCAACCAGGTCACGGTCGCCGTGGCCCCTGGCTGGTCCAAGCAGGCCAACGCCCTCAAGCCCGCGTGCACCGCGAACGACTTCACCATCGTGGCGCCGGCAGCGACGGCCCACGAGATCGCGTCCGGCGCCGGCGTCGACGCCTGGGGCCCGGCCACCATCGCGATGAACAACCTGTCCACCAACCAGGACAACTGCAAGAACGTCACCGTCGACCTGGTCTTCGCCAGCAACTGATCGTGACGTCGAGCCCCTGAACCCCGTCCGGTGGTATCAACCCCCCCGATGCCACCGGGCGGCCAGGCCGGTCCTCGACTGCCAGCAGCACCACGCTCGACCCTTCGCCACCACCGCGCTCATCACCCGGGAGACATGCTCATGACCACCACACCGCGCCTGCGCCGCATTCTCGCGGGGGCCGTCGGTCTCGTGGTCCTCCTCGCCCTCCTCAGCAGCTGCGGGGTCTGGCTCACCAACGCGGAGCCCACGCCCCAGCCAGGCGCGTTGCGCCTCGTGCACAGCAGCGGCGCGGCCGTGGCCCAGAGCCCTGCCGGTCACGCACCGTTCGCGGCGATCGGCAGCGTCAGCCAGCTGCGCCCCGGCCAGATGCAGACCCTGCAGGTCAAGGTCACCAACCCGGACGCCGTCGACTACAAGATCCTCGAGCTCACCGCGACGCCCCAGGACGCGAACGCCTCCTGCTCGGGCACCACCAACCTCGTCGTCAGCAGCTACCAGGCGACCAAGCCCGGCGCGCGCACCTACCTCGTGCCGCGCAAGTCGAGCATCATGATCCCCCTCACGATCATGATGCTGAACACCGCCACGTCGCAGGACGGCTGCAAGAACGTCTCGTTCCCGCTCGCCTTCGGTGGTCTGGCCACCCAGGGGCAGGGCAACGGCAACTCGTGACCTCCCACCAGCGCTGGATGCGTCGCCTCGCCTCTGCCTGCCTCGGCACGACGGCCCTCCTCCTGGCCGGCGGCGTCGCGTATGCCGCCTGGTCGGCTCTCGGAGCCGGCGCCGGTACCGCTGCGAGCGGCATACCCCAGGCTCTCGGCGTCTCGGCGACGGTGGCCGGCCTGCTCCATCCCGGTGGCTCCGCCGACGTCCTCGTCACCGTCAGCAACCCGAACTCCGCCTCCGTCACGGTGACCTCGCTCGCCCTCGCCGGGTCGGTCACCGCCAGCGCCGGGTGCACCACGCCGGGCGTCACGGTCTCCCTGCCCGCCTCCACGTCCCTCGTCGTCCCGGCCGGTGGCAGCACCTCGCTGAGCGTCGCCAACGCCGTCGGCATGACGACCGCGTCGTCGTCGGACTGCCAGGGCGCCACCTTCACCATCCCCCTCCAGGCCGACGGACGGCTGCCGTGAACCCGACCCAGCGCACCACCCGCCGCGTGACCAGCCGTCGCCCGGTGCGTGTGCTCCTCGCCGCCGCGGTCTGCCTCGCCCTCGGCGCCATCCCCGCGTATGCCGTGTGGTCGGTCATCGGCACCGGCAGCACCACCGCTACGGCCGCCTCCCTGGTGACCCCGGCCGCGCCCGGCGTCGGCTCGCCGACCGCCACGTCGCTCGTCGTCAGCGGCACCCTGCCCGGGGCCCAGCTCCCCACGACCACCTATGCGGTCAAGCGTGGCTCGACCACCATCTGCGCGCCCGGCGCGTCGCCGTGGTCCTGCACCGACACCGGTCTGACCTCGGACACCACCTACAGCTACACGGTGGTGGCCTCCATCGGCTCGTGGACCGCGGCGTCCTCGGCCGCGTCGGGGACCACCGGCTGCACGGGCCCTGACACCTACGCCGTCGCCGCTCCGGCTGTGACCGCCGGCGCCGCGACGACGGTGACGCTCACGGCGAAGAAGTGCGACGGCACTGTCGACTCGGCCTACACGGGCTCCAAGGCGCTCACCTGGGCTGCGGTCGCTGCCAGCCCGTCCGGCAAGGCCGCGGTCCTGCCTGCGGCCGCCACCTTCTCGGGGGGCAGCGCCACCGTCTCGGTGACGCTGTACGCCGCTGGCAGCGCAACCCTGACGCCGAGCACGGGCGCCGTCACCGGATCGGCGACCACCATCGTCACCGCGGGTGTCGCCAAGAACTTCGTCCTGAGCGCGGTCACCAGCAAGCTGATCGCCGTCACCGTCACCTGCCAGGCGCTCAGCGAGCCGCCCGCCGCCAGGACCTGCTCCGCGAGCAACCCGGCCCAGAACGGCAAGCGCGACTGGGCCGCCACCGCCAACCTGCTCGACACCTGGGGCAACCCGGCCACCACCCCGACCGCACTCCTGGTCACCGCCACGAGGTCTGGCGCGACGAGCACGGCCACGATCGCTGCGGGCAGTGGCGCGAGCGCAACCCAGCTGATCGTCTCGATCGCCAACAACGAGGCGCCCGTCAGCGTCGCCTTCACGGCCACCGGCATCTCGACGCTGACCGTCACCAACGCCACCTGAGGAGTCCGCCCGGTCAGGGGGCCGGGCGGCCTCCTCAGTTGGGCCCGCTCAGGGAGCCTGGCTCAGGGGCGTGGCGGGGGAGGCGTGGTGTCGGGAGCGGGCGGCATACTGGCGCGGTGCCCACGCCCGACACCAACGCCCCCGACAGGTCCGTCCAGCGGCGCACCATCACCACGCTCATCGGCACCCAGGTCCTCGTCGGCGTGGGGGTGTCCGCGGGGGCGGGCATCGGTGCGCTGCTCGCCGAGGACGTCGGCGGATCAGCTGACCTCGCCGGGCTCGGGGGCACGTTCCAGGTCCTGGGTGGGGCGCTCATCGCGATCCCCATGGCCCACGTCATGGCCGCGCGCGGGCGCCGCTGGGGACTGCTGGTCGGCTACGCCCTCGGCATCATCGGCGCCCTGACGATGATCACGGCCGGCGCGATCCGCAGCTTCCCGCTGCTCCTGGCCGGCGCCGCACTGTTCGGGGGGTCCAACGCCGCCAACAGCCAGGCTCGCTATGCCGCGGCCGACCTCGCCGACGAAGCCCACCGCGGGCGCGACCTGTCCACCGTGGTGTGGGCGACGACGATCGGCGCCGTGTTCGGGCCCAACCTCGCGGGGCCGGGCGAGCCGGTCGCGAGGTTCCTCGGGATCCCGGCGCTGACCGGTCCCTATGTCTTCTCCCTCGCTGGTCTCGTGCTCGGCGCGGTCCTGCTGTTCACCCGGCTGCGCCCCGACCCCTTGCTCCTCGCCCGGGAGCGCGCCGCCGCCGTCGCCACCGAGCCGCTCGAGCGCCAGCACGGTTCCGTCGTCCGCGGCTGGCGCACCCTGCTCGCCCACCCCGGCGCCCTGCTCGGCCTGGTGACGATGGCCCTCGGGCACACCGTCATGGTCAGCGTCATGGTGATGACCCCCCTCCACATGCACCACGGCGGCGCCAGCCTGCGGATCATCGGCCTGGTGATCAGCCTGCACGTGCTCGGCATGTTCGCGTTCTCGCCGCTCACCGGGCTGGCCGTCGACCGGTTCGGTGGGCGGTCGTGCGGCCTCGCCGGGGCGGTCGTCCTCGTGGTCGCCGGGCTGCTCTCCGCCCAGGCCCCGACCGGCTGGTCCGCGGGGCTGGCCACCGGGCTGTTCCTGCTCGGCCTCGGCTGGTCGTTCACCCTCGTCGCCGGCTCCACCCTGGTGGTGAAGTCCGTGCCCCTCGCCGAGCGCGCTGGAGCCCAGGGCGCGGCCGACCTGGTCATGGGGCTGGCCGCCGGTGGCGGTGGTGCGCTGGCGGGCGTCGTCGTCGGCCAGTTCGGCTATTCGATGCTGGGCGCCTGCGCGGCCGCCCTCGCCGCCGTCGTCGCCCTGGCGTCCCTGCTCATCCGCGTGAACGGCACGGGCTCGGGTCATGCCACGTCGATGTCACCCGACCCGGTGCTGCCAGAGACCGTCCTGCCCGAGTGATCCCCGTGTTGCCCGACCGTGAGGACGACCAGGTTGGTTAGCCTGCTTGGGTGACCCCGCCGACCGACGAGACCCCAGCAGCGCCGCAGCCCAGCGGCGACGCGCTCCCGCCCACCCGGCATACCGAGCAGCAGGGGGCGCCCCAGGCTGACGCCGACCCGCGCGGCACGCGCGTCGCGGAAGCCGTCAAGGTCTGGCAGCGCCACCTCGTCGACCTCGGTGGTCGCAACACCCTGCTCTGGTACCGCGACCTGCCCAGCGGCACCCTCGACCTCACCACCGCGCACCCCGGCGGGCTGGCCATGCTGCTCGCCGGCCGCCCGACCCGGCTCTCCGACCTCGTCCGGGAGGCCGCGGCCCTCGACGAGGCCCGTCGTCGCGCCCGCATCATCCGCGCCAAGACCCTCGAGCTGTCCGAGGAGCGCGGCATCGCGGCCGGGTTCATCGCGATCGGGATGGCGAGCTGGACCGTGCGCGGGGCGTCGCGCGCCCCGGCGGCCCCCGTGCTGCTGCGGTCCTGCGTCCTGAAGCCGACCGGCGCCGCCCGCGAGGACTTCGACCTCGACCTGGGCAACGACGTGGAGTTCAACCCGGTCCTCGAGCACTACCTGCGCTCCGAGCAGGGGCTCGAGCTCGACACCGGTGCCCTCGAGGAGATGGCCAACGCGAGTGGCGCCTTTGACCCCCACCCTGTCTATGCCGCGCTGACCTCGCTCTGCGCGTCCGTGCCGGAGTTCTCCGTGTCGCCGCGGCTCGTGGTCGGGACGTTCTCCTACGCCAAGCTGCCCATGGTGGCTGACCTTGCGGCACAAGGAGATTCGCTGGCCGACCACGATGTCGTGGCAGCCCTCGCGGGCGATCCCGGAGCGCTCCGCGCGGTCAGGACGTCCGTCCCCGACTCGCCCGCGGACTCCGACCCGTCCCACGAGCTGCTCATCCTCGACGCCGACTCCACGCAGCAGGCAGCGATCGACGCGGTCCGCTCCGGAGCCCACCTCGTCATCAAGGGACCGCCCGGCACCGGCAAGTCGCAGACCATCGCCAACCTCATCGCCAGCCTCGCCGGCGAGGGCAAGCGGGTGCTGTTCGTCGCCGAGAAGCGCGCGGCGATCGACGCGGTGCTCTCCCGGCTCGACGGTGTGGGCCTGGGTGACCTCGTCCTCGACGCCTATGACGGCGCGAGCAACAAGCGGCGCCTGGCCCAGGAGTTCGGGGCTGCCCTCGACCGCGGCACCCAGGTGCAGGACCCCGACACGAGCGAGATCGAGCACGCCCTGGTCGACCGGCGCGCGACCCTGGTCGCGCACTCGGCCGCCCTGCACGCGGTGCGTCAGCCCTGGGGGGTCTCGGCCCACCAGGCGCAGGAAGCCATCTCGAGGCTGGGCAGCCTGGCCCACCCGCCCACCTCACGGGTGCGCGTCCGTGGGGAACAGCTCGCGGGCCTCGACCGGCAGCGGGTGCAGGAGCTCGGCCGCCAGCTGACCGAGGCGGCGTCGCTGGGGGCCTGGTCCACGCAGGAGGGGACCGACCCGTGGTTCGGGGCGCGGATCGCGACCTCGGAGGAGGCGGTGCGCGCCCGTGACATCACGAGCAGGCTCAGCCAGGGTGGGCTGCAGGAGCTCGAGCAGACGATGCACGACGTCTTCTCGGAGGTCAGCCTCCCGCAGGCCGACCGCGTGGGCGACTGGGGGAGCGTGCTCGACTCGGTCGGCCGGGTCCGAGACACCCTCGAGGTGTTCCGGCCCGAGATCTTCGACATCCCGCTCGGCGACCTGGTTGCCGCCACCGGGGGCAAGGCCTATCGCGAGGCGAACAGCGTTGCCCTGGGCTGGTATTCGCGGTGGCGCCTGCGCCGTCAGGCTCGCTCGCTGCTGCGTCCCGGTCCGCCCCCGGCCGACCTGCACGCAGCACTGCTCGACGCGCAGGTCCAGCGCAACGCCTGGCAGCAGATGGCCGGAGCCGGTGGCCGGCCCGAGATCCCGGTCGACCTCGACCGGGCCCGCACGGCCTACGCCTCCGTCGCGTCGGACCTCACCTGGCTGGAGGGCAGGCTCACGGCGACGCACAGGGGTGGTGACCTCTTCGGCGCGACCCTCGGCGAGCTCCGGGAGCGGTTGGCCGAGCTCGACAGTCGCCCCGACCGCCTCACCGTCGTGCCCCAGGTGCTCGGCACCCTCGACGCCCTGCGCGAGGCGGGTATGAGCGCTTTCCTCGACGACGTTGCCCGCCGTGGTGTGGAGCCCGACGACGTCGCCGCCGAGCTCGAGTTCGTCTGGTGGACCTCGCTGTCCGAAGACCTCATCGTGCGCGACCCGAGCTATGGCGCGCACGACGGAGCCCAGCTGCAGCGGGTCGCGCGCGAGTACGTCGCCGCCGACCACGCCCACCTGCGCGCCAGCGCCGACCGGGTGCGTGCCGGAGCCGGGCGTCGGCTGCGCGAGGTGCTGGCCGACCACCCCGACCAGGAGGCGTTGGTCCGTGCCGAGGCGGGCAAGTCCCGTCGCCACCGCCCGCTGCGCGATCTGCTGCCCAAGGCCGCCGAGACCCTGACCGCCGCGAAGCCCGCCTGGGCGATGTCGCCGCTCGTGGTCGCGTCGGTGCTGCCGCCCGGGCGCTGGTTCGACGTCGTGATCTTCGACGAGGCCTCGCAGATCCCGCCGGCCCAGGCCGTGTCGGCGATCTCGCGGGCGCACCAGGTCGTGGTGGCCGGTGACGAACGCCAGCTGCCGCCGACCAGCTTCTTCACGGCGGCGGTCGACGAGGAGGGGGCACCGGAGACGGACGCGCTGACCGAGGGCTTCGAGTCGGTCCTCGACGTGCTGACCGCCGCGCTGCCGACCCGCCGGCTGTCGTGGCACTACCGCTCGCTCGACGAACGCCTCGTCGCATTCGCCAACCGCGAGATGTACGACGGCTCGCTCGTCACCTTCCCCGGCACTGGCACCGACGCCGTGGTGAGCCTCGAGTCGGTCGAGGGGTCGGGCATCGTCCAGGCCGGTGAGGAGGCGATCGAGTCGACCGAGGCCGAGGTGTCCCGGGTCGTCGAGCTCGTCCTCGAACACGCCCGCACCCGTCCGCACGAGTCACTCGGCGTCATCGCCCTCGGCATCAAGCACGCGACTCGCCTCGACGACGCCCTCCGGCGCGCGCTCGCGACCGACGCGGCCGACGGGGTCGGCGACTTCTTCGACGAGGACCGGCCTGAGCGCTTCTTCGTCAAGAACCTCGAACGCGTCCAGGGCGACGAGCGCGACGCCATCATCCTGTCGGTCGGCTACGGCAAGACCCCGCACGGCCGGGTGCTGCACCGGTTCGGCCCGCTCAACCTCGAGGGCGGGGAGCGTCGCCTCAACGTCGCCATCACCAGGTCCCGCCGCCGGATGACCGTGGTCTCGTCGCTGCTCGCGGGTGACCTGGACCCAGCCCGGCTCAAGTCCCGCGGTTCGGTCATGCTCCGCGACTTCCTCGCGTATGCCGCGGACGGCAGCTTCCCCGCGCCCGTCGCCGACCAGGCTGGCGTGGGTGCGGGCGCCCGAGAGGGTGGCACATCGACCCCTCCCGCGGCTGGAGGGTCGATTTCCCGCCACGTCGAGGTGGGCTCCACCGCATTGCGGGCCGAGTTCGCCCGACGGCTGCGTGACTCCGGACTGGTGGTGCACGAGTCCTACGGTTCGGCCGGCCAGCCCATCGACCTCGCGGTTGAGGATCCCAACCACCGTGGCCACGTCCTCGTCGCCGTCGAGACCGACGGTCCGGCCTACGCCGCGATGCGCAGCAGCCGAGACCGCGACCGGCTGCGCGGCGAACAGCTCGGCAGGCTCGGGTGGATGCACGTCCGGGTCTGGACGACCGACCTGTTCCGCGATCCCGCCCGCGACGTCGCCCGGGTCAACGCCGCGGTCCAGCAGGCCGTCGCCAACCGCCCGACCCCGCTGCCGACCGTGGCCCCCGCAGCCCAGGCAGCCCCCGCGGCCCCAGCGGCCCGCCGCTCTCCGGTGGTGCCTGTTCCGGCCCGTGGTGCAGGTGGCCAAGAGATGCTGCCGATGGGCAGCGAGGCCGAGCCGACCCAGGGCGACGACTCATCAGCCCGGTCGGAAGCCACCACGACCCAGGACGAGTTCAGCCCGACCGCCGACGAGGGCGCTCGCCAGCGCCGCGTCCGCGGCCGCCGGGCCAAGCGCCCACCAGGGCCGACCAGCGCCCAGCCGACCGAGCCCGAGCCGGAGCCGACTGAGCCGGAGCCGACTGAGCCGGAGCCGACCGAGCCCGAGCCGACCGAGCCCGAGCCGACCGAGCCCGAGCCGACCGAGCCTGAGCCGACGGTCACGGCCGAGCGCACAAAGCCCCAGCAGACCAAGCCCGAGCAGACCAAGGACGACACGGATGTCGGCTGGGGCGAGCCGCACGAGGAGCTGGCCTACGACCGCTGGCTGCGCGAACAGCGTCCACCGCACTGGGGTTCCGACTGACCGCGAGGCTCCACTCGGTTCGAGGTAAACCCGCCGGGAAGTCCCGGCGGGTTTACCTCGAACGGGGGAGAGGCGAGCGGGGAGAGGCGAGCGGGGAGAGGCGAGCGGGGAGAGGCGAGCGGGGAGAGGCGAGCGGGGGAAGCTCAGGCCCGGCCCTTGAGGGCGTCGCGGATCTCGCGCAGCAGGACGACACTCTCGTCGGGCGCGGCGTCGACCTCGTCAGCCTTGACGAACCGAGCCTTGGCAGCCTCGTACGGCTTCACGACGAAGAAGTAGACGACGGCGGCCATGAGAAGGAACGCGAAGAGCGCGGTGAGGAACGGTCCGACCGACACCAGTCCACCGGGCTTGAAGTCGTCGAAGTTCTTGGCGCCCCCTGCCTTGGTGACGAGCTCGATGATGATCTTGGTGAACGAGGTGACGACGGCGGCGAACGCCGCGCCGATGATGAAGGCGACGGCAAGCTCCACGAGGTTGCCTCGCATGACGAAGTCCTTGAAACCCTTCATGGCTGTCGCGACCTTTCCCTGGAAGTTGGACCTACGGCGCACACGCTAGCGACCCCGCGAAGGCGACGTGCGGGGTGCAGGATGCGGATTCAGCCGGTTTCGGGCCAGTCATGGGTGAGGACCAGCTCGATCTGGGGCCGGCCGAGCGCGTCCTCCGGAACGGCGAGGATGCGTCGCGCTTCCTCCTGACCTGCGGAAACAACCACACCGCCCCCATCGAGCGCATAGCCGCTCGACGACCCCTGACCCTGGATCACGGACCCGAAGTCCGTGGTCACGGATTTGTCCACACTGAGCACGACGACCGCGCGCGCCACGGGCCCGTCGGGGCTCCACAGGTCGATTCTGTCGCCCGCCGAAACCATCGACACCGCACCGGGATCGGGCACCGTGACGTGCACCGCGACCGCCTCGACCGGCTGTCCGGTCAGCAGCGAGCTGCGGTTGACCCGAGCCCTGGTCACCGGCTCGCCAGGAGCCAGCGGCGCCGCGATCGGTCGCCCGAGCACCTCGGCCATGCTGTGGATGCTGCTCTGAGGAGCCAGCTCGGCGGGCCACCAGACCTCACGCAGCGAACCAGGGGAGGCCACCTCGCCGACAGCCATCGGCCGGGCTGCGACGACGACGCGCACCAACGGACGCGAGTCGGCGGAACGAGCCAGCGCGAGCCCGCCGATCGCCGCCCCCATCGCGCACAGCATGGCGAGCCCACGTCTGACCACGCGACGCCGCCACTGCCGGCGACGGCCCGGACCGTGCAGCCACCCCACCGCGCCAGCCACCGCCCCGGCGCCAGTGCCGGCAATTGCCCCACCGCCAGACACTGCCCCACCGCCAGACACTGCCCCGACGCCAGACACTGCCCCGGCTCTCGCCGCGCCGTCTGCTCCGGTCCTGTTGCGCCCGCCTCGCACCGCGCCGCGCCCCTACCCGGGCAGCGCGAAGGGCAGGGTGATCCCGTCGAGCGCCCGCCGGCACCCGCAGGTCGCGTCGGCATCGGACTCCTCGGCAGGCATGGCGGCCAGCGCCGAACGCAGCACCTGCTTGAGCCCGCCGACGTTCTCGGCAAAGACCGCGAGGACCTCCTCGTGGGTGACCGCCTCGCCACCGTCGACCCCGGCGTCGTGGTCGGTCACCAGGGCGATGGTCGTGAAGCACATCGCGAGCTCGCGGGCGATCGACGCCTCCGGCATACCCGTCATGCCGACCACGGTCCAGCCGGCCTGCTGATGCCAGGCCGACTCGGCCTTGGACGAGAAGCGGGGCCCGTTGACGACCACCAAGGTGCCGGCATCGGCCACGGATTTGCCTGCGGCAGTGGCGGACTCGACGGCCACCGCCCGCCCGCGCGGACAGTAGGGGTCGGCGAAGCCCACGTGCACGACCGGCCCCTCCGCGGCATACACGGTGTGCTCGCGGCCCCACGTGCGGTCGACCACCTGGTCGGGCACCACGATCGTGCCCGGCCCGAGCTCCGGTCGCAGCGAACCCACCGCGCACGGCGCGAGGACCTGGCGGACCCCGACCGAGCGCAGCGCCCACAGGTTGGCGCGGTAGTTCACCCGGTGAGGAGGGAACCGGTGTCCCTGCCCGTGCCGCGCGATGAACGCGACCCGCCGCCCGTCGACCTCGCCGATGACCAGGTCGTCGCTCGGGTCACCGAACGGGGTGCTCACGCTCACCCGCTCCGCAGCGTCGAAGAACTCGTAGAAGCCGGAGCCGCCGATCAGTCCGAGGTCGGCGCGGGGAGTCGTCGAGGTCATGTCAGCAGACTACGCAGCGCCGGACCGGCCTCGCCCGCCGTCAGCGGCTCCTGTGGATGGCGACGCGACGACGCCCGCCCCTGTGGACAGGGACGGGCGATATCGAGGTATGCCGCGCAGTGGCGGCACAGGGGTCGGGAAGGTCAGGCGGCCGAACCGTCCGCGGATTTCGACGACGTCCTGGCGGACGAGCTGCTCGTGGAGCCGCCGGAACCGCTGGACGCGCTCGACGAGCCCTTCGACGAGCCCGCGGAGCCGCCCTTCGACGCGCTCGACGACTCGCCGGAGGACCCGCTCGACCCACCCGACGGCGCCGGGACGGAGGCGGAGGAGGTGCTCCGGGAGTCCGTGCGGTAGAAACCGCCGCCCTTGAAGACGACACCGACCGCGTTGAAGACCTTCCGGAGCCGGCCCTCGCACTCGGGGCAGACGGTCAGGGAGTCGTCGGTGAACGACTGCACCGCGTCGAAGCGGTGGTCGCACTCGGTGCAGGCGTAGGAGTACGTCGGCACGGGTTCCTCCAAAGGGGCGTTCTGGCTGGCGGTCGCGGGCCGCGACGCTGGCACTGTCATGGCTCGACTGCCAACTATAAGGCCGCGCGGGGCCTACTTCTTCCCGCCGCCGTCCTTCCAGCCGGCCAGGCGGCCGTGCTGGCTGACCGAGCGGACCCGCTTCTCGGCCCGGCTCCTGGCCTCGGCGGTCGACACGATGAGCAGCTGGTCGCCGCGGCGGATCACCGTGTTGTTCTCCGGCACGAAGCCCCTGCCCGCGCGCACGACGAGCGTCACGTTGGCGCCCTCGGGCAGGCGCAGCTCGAACACCTCGACCCCGTGCAGCTTGGACGCCGGTCCGACGGTCACCTGGATGAGCTCGGCCTGGAGCTCGTCGAGGGGCGTGGCCTCGACGGCGAGGTCGAGGGTGGCGTAGTCCTCGACGATGCCCAGCCGCTGGGCGACCCACGGCAGGGTCGGGGCCTGGACCAGGGTGAAGATGACCACGAGCACGAAGACGAGCTCGAAGATCCAGTTGACGTTCTTGGCGCCCACGGTGAGCGGCACGGTCGCGAGGACGACGGGGACAGCGCCGCGCAGCCCGGCCCACGACAGGAAGACCTGGTCGCGCCACCGGAGCCGAAAGGGCGACACCGACACCAGCACCGACAGCGGTCGCGCTACGAGCAGCAGCACGAGGCCGATGACGATGGCCGGGACGATCTGGTCACCCATGTCACCCGGCGACGCAAGGAGCCCGAGCAGCACGAACAGCCCGATCTGGGCGAGCCACCCCAGGGCGGTCGAGAGCCCGAGGACGGCGGGTGCGTGGGGGAGGCGCAGGTTGCCCAGCACCAGGGCCGCGAGGTAGCAGGCGATGAAGCCGCTGGCGTGCACACTCGCCGCCGCGGCATACGCGAGGACGGTGAGGGCGACCACGCCGATGCTGAACAGGCCGGAGGCACCTGAGGCGGCGCGCCTCATGAACTGTCCGCCCGCCCACCCCACGGCGAGGCCGATGACGGCACCCGCGCCGAGCTCGGCGACCGCCTTGAGCGCCAGGGTGAACCAGCCTTCGGCGTCCGCGGGGTCGGCCGACCGCGCCGCGAGGGCGGTCACGAGGATGACCACGGGGGCGTCGTTGAAACCCGACTCGGCCTCGAGCATCCCGGTGATCCGCCGGGGGAGGGGCACCCGGCGGAGCACCGAGAAGACCGCTGCCGCGTCCGTCGAGGACAGGATCGCGCCGATGAGCAGGGCGGTGTTCCAGTCGAGCTGCAGCACGAACCGCGCAGCCAGCGCGACGACCAGCACCGACACGATCACGCCGACGGTCGACAACACGGCCGCCGGGCCTACCGATCGGCGGATGCCCTCCCACCTGGTGCTGAGCCCGCCCTCGCTGAGGATGAGGATGAGGGCGGCGTAGCCGAGCACCTGGGTGAGCTCGTTGGAGTCGAACCGGATCTGAATGAAGGGGCCGGCTTCGCCGATGGCCAGGCCGATGCCGAGGTAGATGAGCAGGGAGGGCAGCCCGGACTTGAGCGAGAGCCTCACCGCGGCCACCGAGACGAGCAGGACGACCGAGCCGATCAGCAGGGCAGGGGTCAGGTCGTGCAGGGTGAACGAGTCGGACGTGGTCGCGTCGGACCAGCGGAGCCCACCGGGCAGGATCGCAGCGCGCACGGCCGGTCACGTCCTTTCCCTCGGTGTGGTGCGGATAGTCTCGCAGGGTGTCTCGCGCCCTTCTTGCCCGCCGCATCGCCGTGGTCGTGGCAGCCCTGCTCGTCGTCGTCTTCGGAGTTGTCGCGGTGCTCGCGGTCACCTGGGCGCGCCGTCCGTTCCCGACCACCGAGGGGGAGATCCAGCTCCCCGGCCTGTCCGGCAAGGTGAGCGTCATCCGCGGCGACCACGGCATCCCGCAGATCTATGCGGACAGCGCCGACGACCTGTTCAAGGCAGAGGGATTCGTCCACGCCCAGGACCGGTTCTTCGAGATGGACCTGCGCCGCCACATCACCGCCGGACGGCTCTCCGAGCTCGTCGGCGAGGGCGGCCTCGAGACCGACCGCGTGATCCGCACCCTCGGGTGGCGCCGCGTCGCCGAGGCGGAGCTGCCGACCCTCAAGCCCGAGACGCGCCGCTACCTGCAGGCCTACGCCGACGGGGTGAACGCCTACATCCACCGGCAGGGCAGCCCCTCGAACATGTCGCTCGAGTACGTCGTCCTCGGCCAGAAGGTCAATGACTACCGGGTCGAGGACTGGACACCGGCCGACTCCCTCGCCTGGCTCAAGGCGATGGCGTGGGACCTGCGTGGCGACTACAACGCCGAGCTGATGCGCGCGCGCCTGGCCGGCTCGATGTCCACGTCGCAGATCAACGAGCTGTTCCCGTCCTATCCCTATGACACCAACAAGCCGATCCTGTCCCCCCAGGACTGGTCGCCCAGCACCTCCTCGACATCCGCGAACTCGGCCGTCCCCGCCGGTGACCTCGCCAAGGAGACGAGCAAGAACGCACAGCACGCGTATGCCGTGGTGCAGCGTGCGCTCGACGCCGTCCCGGTGACGATGGGTCGCGGTGACGGGATCGGGTCCAACTCGTGGGTCGTCGGCGGGAGTCGCACGAGCACCGGAAAACCGTTGCTGGCCAACGATCCCCACCTCGGTGTCTCGATCCCGGGCATCTGGTACCAGGTCGGCCTGCACTGTCGGTCGGTCAGCAGCAGCTGTCCCTTCGACGTGGCCGGCTACTCGTTCTCCGGGCTGCCCGGCGTGGTCATCGGCCACAACCAGTCGATCGCGTGGGGTTTCACCAACCTCGGACCCGACGTCAGCGACTTCTTCCTCGAGCAGGTGCGAGGCGACACCTACCTGCGCGACGGCAAGCAGGTCCCGCTGACCATGCGCACCGAGACGATCAAGATCGGGGGCGGCGGTGAGCAGACCATCACGGTCCGCAGCACCGTGCACGGCCCGATCCTCTCCGACGCCATCGAGAACGTCGCGAGCGCCGGCGAGAGCCCACCCGTCAACGGGCGTCCCAGCCCCGGGTCCTACGAGGTCGCGTTGCAGTGGACCGGCATCGAGGTGAGCCAGACCGCTGATGCGATCTTCGGTCTCAACACGGCCACGAACTTCGACCAGTTCCGCACTGCCGCAGAGCAGTTCGCCGTCCCCGCGCAGAACCTCATCTATGCGGACACGGCCGGCAACATCGGCTACCAGGCGCCGGGCCGGATCCCGGTCCGCAGCCGCTACATGGAGGCGGCCCCCGGCTACTGGATCAGGCCGGGCTGGGTCTCGTCGTGGGACTGGCAGGGCTACGTGCCGTTCGCCTCGATGCCCCACAGCTACAACCCCTCCGAGGGTTTCATCGTCGCGGCAAACCAGGCCGTCACCGAGAGTGGAACGCCGTTCCTCACGACTGAGTGGGACTACGGCTTCCGCAGCCAGCGCATCCGGTCACTGCTGGAGAAGAACACCAAGGTCACCCCGGCCACGATGTCGTCCATCCAGGGCGACACCCGCAGCCAGTTCGCACCGACCCTGGTCAAGGCGCTGCTCAAGGTCGACCTGGGGCGCGACGACTTCACCAAGCAGGCGCAGGAGCTGTTGCGCGGCTGGGACTACACGAACCCGGTGGGTGCGAGCGAGTCCGGCGCCGCTGCGGCGTACTACAACGCGGTCTGGTCCAGCCTGCTCAACCTGACCTTCGACGACGAGCTCCCGAAGGACTTGCGCGCGGACGGTGGCGACCAGTGGATGCAGGCGGTGTCGGTGCTGCTGACCAAGCCGCGCTCGGCCTGGTGGGATGACAAGCGCACCCCCGGGGTGGCCGAGGGGCAGTCCGAGATCCTGCGCAGGGCGCTCGTCGACGCGCGGCTCCAGCTCACCAAGGAGCTCGGCAAGGAGCCAGGGGACTGGCAGTGGGGACAGCTGCACCAGCTCACCCTGACCCACCAGGTGCTCGGTGGCGACGACGTGCCGGGCATTGTGGCCAAGCTCTTCAACCGCGGACCCATGAACATGCCCGGCGGCTCGGCGATCGTCGACGCCAACGGATGGGATGCCAGTGTGGGACTGGACGGCAAGGACTCCAACAAGGCGTTCGACGTCGACTGGGCGCCGTCGATGCGGATGGTCGTCGACCTGTCGAACCTGGACGGGTCGCACTGGGTCAACCAGACCGGCAACAGTGGTCACGCCTTTGCCGACCACTACAACGACCAGTCCGAGGCGTGGGCCAAGAACGAGCTCTACGACTGGCCGTTCACCGAGAAGGCCGTCCGGGATGCCGGCGGCGACGAGCTGACCCTCGTGCCGGGCGGTACGTCGAGTTGATCCGCTCGTCGTAAGGCCGGGCTCTCACTCGTCGTAGGGCTCGCTCGATGAGCTGGGGTCAGTCGCCAAGCTGGCGCCACCGGGCCCCGGGCGGCTCGGTGAGCACGTCGAGATCTGCGGTCAGTTGCTCGAGCCGGTCCTCGGGGAGGTGCACCAGCCACGCCTCGATGAGCTCCGTCAGCGCCGCTGTCACCTCGCGCACGAGGGCCAGGCCCTCGTCCGTCGACGCCACGAGGGGGCCACGCTCGGTGACACCCCGCTCCACCAGGCCCGTTCGCTCCAACCCGTTGACGACCTGGGCGGCAGCCTGTCGGGACACCAAGAGGTGCTCGGCGATGCTGGCCAGCCGTTTGCCACCGTGGCTGCAGACCCGCAGGGTGTGAACGGCAGCAGGCGTGAGGCCCGGATGGCCCAGGTCGGTGGTCACCCGTCGCATCTGCTGCTCGACGCGGGCGTTGGCCAGCCTCAGCAGCAGCGGTAGATCCGCGGGTGTCGAGCCCTCGTCCAGCGGCGCCGTGACGATCGGACCGGCAAGGAGTGCGGCAAACCGAGCATCGGTTTCCTCGGGAGTGGGGTTGCGAAACGACATCCGGCCATCGTGCCCGTCGGCGAAGGTCGTCCGTCGACTGTCCACAGGCTTTCCTGGCGGCGGGGGCGGCGGCTGGGGCCGGCAACGCGGCGGACCAGCGGGGGCACATGTTCCCTCCTCACGCCGCGTCAAGAGCCTTGACGCGGCGTCAAGGCGCTTGACGTCTGTGTGGTGAGGGTGGCGTGCTGGCCGGCCCCGCCGTCAAGGCGCTTGACGTCTGCGTGGTGAGGGTGGCGTGCCGGCCGGGCCCGTCCCTCAGGCGCCTGACGGCCCTGCTCCCAGCTCGACGACTCCGAGCTCGGCTGTCATGGCCGCGTGCACGCGGCGGTCGTGGGGCTCGCTCGGCAGCTCCTCGTCGAGCAGCTCCCACGGGTGCACCACCGCGACCAGGTGCGCGCTGGTCCGGGGGATGACCCGGTCGTAGCAGCCCTTGCCGCGCCCGATCCGGGTCCCCGACCGGTCCACGCCATGGGCCGGCAGGAACACCACCGCGGCCCGGGCGATGGCCTCCTTGCCCAGGGATTCCTCCTTTTCCAACGTTGCCTCCTTGCCCAGCGACGCCTCTGTGCCCAGCGACTCCTCGCTGCCCACCCGGCGCCAGTCCAGGTCCCAGTCCTCGAGGGTCACCGGCACCATCACCCGTATGCCGCGCGCGGACAACGCTTCGATGATCCCCTCCGTGGGCGGCTCCAGAGCCGTGGCCTCGAAGGCGGCGACCCAGTCACCACGGACCAGGCCCGCGGCATACACGAGCTCGAGGGCGGACAGCGCGAGCTCCTCCGCGTCGCGGGCCCGGTCGCGCTCCGGCACGCGTTCGCGCCGCAACGCGCTCAGGCGCTGTCGCACGGCGGTCTTGCTGGACGCGGGCACCTCAAGATCGTCCCACTAGGCTGCCCGTCATGGGCAAGGAAGGGCTGGCGCGGGCGGTCACACGCATGACCGAGCGGGGGGTCGACCCGATGGCGATCCACGTGTTCGAGGACGCCTATGCCCAGCTCGAGGCGGGCAGGACAGGCCTGATCGCGGAGGCCGACATCGAGCCGCTGCGCGACGTGACGACGCTCGAGAGCATCGCCGTCGACGACGCTGCGCACGACGACGAGATGGCGCGGGCGCTGGCCCGCACGGCCGTCGTCAAGCTCAACGGCGGCCTGGGCACGAGCATGGGCCTGTCCGGTCCGAAGTCGGTGCTCGAGGTCCGCGACGGGCTGACCTTCCTCGACGTCGTGGCCAGGCAGGTGCTGGCCCTGCGCGAGCGCCACGGCGTGGAGGTCCCGCTCGTCCTGATGAACTCCTTCCGCACGCGCGAGCAGTCGCTGGCAGCCCTCGCCGAGTACCCCGAACTTGCCATCGACGGGCTGCCGCTCGACTTCCTGCAGAACGCCGAGCCCAAGCTGCGAGCCGACGACCTGACTCCGGTGTCGTGGCCTGACGACCCCGATCTGGAGTGGTGCCCTCCCGGCCATGGCGACGTCTATGTGGCCCTGGTCGCGAGTGGTGTGCTCAAGGCGTTGCGGGACAAGGGATTTCGCTACGCCTTCATCTCGAACTCCGACAACCTCGGCGCGACCTGTGACCCTGCGATCCCTGCGTGGATGGCACGCGAGTCCATCCCCTATGTCTCCGAGGTGTGCGAGCGCACCGCCAATGACCGCAAGGGTGGCCACCTGGCCGTGCGTCGCAGCGACGGCAGGGTGGTGCTGCGCGAGAGCGCGATGGTGGCACCCGAGGACCAGGAGCACTTCCAGGACACCGACAGGCACACGCTGTTCCACGCCAACAACCTGTGGGTCGACCTCGACGCGCTCGACGCCCAGATGTCGGCCCGCCAGGGCGTCCTCGGACTGCCCATCATCGTCAACCGCAAGACCGTCGACCCCAGTCGCAAGGACTCGACCCCGGTGATCCAGGTCGAGTCGGCCATGGGGACGGCGATCGAGGTGTTCGACGGGTCACGAGCCCTGCACGTGCCCCGGCGCCGGTTCCGCCCGGTGAAGACGACCAACGAGCTGCTCATGCTGAGGTCCGACCTCTACGGCTTCGGAGACGGGTACGAGGTGGTGGCGCAGTCCACGCGCCCCGATCCTCGGGTCGACCTCGACGACCACTACACGCTGATCCACGAGTTCGACGCCCGGTTCCCCGCCGGCGCCCCCTCCATGCTCGAGTGCACCTCCCTCACGGTCCGTGGCGACGTGACCTTTGGCTCCGAGGTCCGCTGTGTGGGCGACGTGCTGGTCGAGACGGACGAGCCGCGCACCATCCCCGACGGCAGCACCCTGCCTCCGACAGAAGGAGCGACCACCTCGTGATCAGCGTCGAGCAGCACCTGGATCGAATCCTGAGCACCGTCAAGGTGATCCCGCCGTTCGAGCTCGGTGTCCTCGATGCCCAGGGCTGCATCCTCGCGGCCGATGTCCAGGCCCGTGGGTCGCTGCCTGGCTTCACCAACTCCGCGATGGACGGGTATGCCGTGCACGCGGCCGACATCGCGACCGCCACAGCCGACAACCCGGTCGTGCTGCCCGTCGTCAACGACATCGCCGCGGGCAACACCAAGGCGTGGTCGCTCGCCACCGGCCAGACCATGCGGATCATGACCGGCGCCCCCATGCCCCACGGCGCCGACGCCGTCGTGCCCGTCGAGGCGACCGACGGTGGCGTGGTCCGGGTGCAGATCCGGGAGCGCCGCGTCGTGGGGTCACACGTGCGCGAGGTCGGCGAGGACGTCGAGGCCGGCAACGTCGTCCTGCGCCGTGGCACCCTGCTGGGTCCAGGCCAGATCGCCCTGCTGGCAGCGGCCGGAATCGCCCGGGTGCGGGTCGTCCCGCGTCCGCGGGTCGTCGTCATCTCGACCGGAGACGAGCTCGTCGAGGTGGGTCGGACTCCGGGGTTCGGCCAGATCGTCGACTCCAACTCGGTCATGCTGACCGCTGCCGTCACCGCGGTGGGCGCCACTCCCTTCCGGGTCGGCGGGGTCCCCGACGATGCCCGGACCCTGATGGAGACCCTCGAAGGCCAGCTCGTCCGCGCCGACGTCATCATCACGACCGGCGGGGTCTCGATGGGAGCCTTCGACACCGTCAAGGAAGTCCTGTCCCGCGTCGGCACGATGCAGTTCGACAAGGTCGCGATGCGACCCGGCATGCCCCAGGGTTTCGGGGTGCTCGGTGAGGAGCAGGTGCCGGTGTTCACGCTGCCCGGCAACCCCGTGAGCGCTCTGGTGTCGTTCCACGTCTTCGTCGCGCCGGCGCTGCGGGCCATGGCTGGCCGCCCCGAACCGTCCTACCCGCCGGGCTACGTCCCAGCCGTGGCTGCGGAGCCGTTCGGCTCGGTCAGGGGCAAGATGGAGTTCGTGCGGGTGATCCTCGATGACGACCAGGCCCGACTCGCCGGTGGCCAGGGTTCCCACATGCTCGGTGCGCTCGCAGCGGCCGACGCGCTGGCCGTCATCCCCGAGGACGTCGCGGACGTCGCCGCGGGCGACGAGCTGCTCTGCCTGCCCCTGCTGGGCCGGGAGGGGATGTGAGCCTCGACCCGGCCGAGCGGCCACAGCCTTCCGGGCTCACGCACGTGCGCCCCGACGGGTCGGCGCACATGGTCGACGTATCCGCCAAGGACGTGACCGCACGGGAGGCCTCAGCGGCAGGTCGCGTCCTGCTGTCGCCCGCCGCCGTGGCCGCGTTGCGCGACGGGAACGTCCCCAAGGGCGACGCGCTCGCCGTGGCGCGGATCGCCGGGATCCAGGCCGTCAAGCGCACCCCTGAGCTGATCCCGCTCGCCCACCCGATCGCCGTGCACGCGGTCGAGGTCGACCTGGCGGTGGCCGATGACGGCGTCGACATCGGCGCCACGGTGCGCACGGCCGACCGGACCGGCATCGAGATGGAGGCCCTGACCGCGGTCGCCGTCGCGGCACTGGCCCTCATCGACATGGTCAAGGCGGTGGACAAGCACGCGCGGATCACCGACATCCGGGTGACCGCCAAGTCCGGCGGCCGCTCCGGCGACTGGGTGGAGGAGTCGTGACCGAGGCGCCGCACGGCAGCACCCCGCCCGACAACAACCTGGCCGTCGTCATCACCTGCTCGACCCGCGCCGCCGGTGGTGTCTATCCCGACCGCGGTGGCCCGCTCATCGTGGAAGCGTTGCGACGATGGGGCTTCGAGGTGGGCGACGCCGTCGTCGTGCCTGACGGCCCCGCCGTCGGTGAGGCGCTCGCGCAGGCCCTGACCGGCATACCAGGGGTGATCGTCACCACCGGTGGCACGGGGCTGTCGCCCACGGACCGCACTCCAGAGGCGACGCGGGACGTCCTCGACCGCGAGGTCCCCGGCCTGGCCGAAGCCATCCGGGGCGCCGGGCTCGCAGCCGGAGTGCCCACGGCGGCGTTGTCGCGCGGGCTGGCGGGAGTCGCGGGCAGCACGCTGGTCGTCAACCTGCCCGGGTCGACCGGCGGGGTCCGCGACGGGCTGGGGGTGCTCGAAGCCGTGCTGCCGCACGCACTCTCGCAGATTCGCGGCGGCGACCACTGATGGCCCTCTGGCCCGTCGAGCTCCGGGGACAGACCCCGGGCGGGGAGCAGCTGCTGCTCGACCCGCTGCGTCGTCGGGACCGGAGCGAGTGGACCGAGGTCCGGAGCCGCAACCGGGAGTGGTTGGGGCCCTGGGACGCCACCTCGCCCGGCCAGGCACCGCACTACCTCT
This sequence comes from Pedococcus sp. P1_H8, assembly GCF_056405175.1. NCBI lineage: Bacteria > Bacillati > Actinomycetota > Actinomycetes > Micrococcales > Intrasporangiaceae > Pedococcus > Pedococcus sp. P1_H8. The sequence goes on along the minus strand of NZ_JBFUCP010000008.1, from coordinate 115,614 downwards.
CGTTTCCCGGGCTGGTGCGGCACTACCGCACGGAGGCGAGGGAAGGGCGGATGCTCCCCCTCACGATCCGGACCGAGGGTCGGATCGTGGGCCAGATGGTGCTGTTCGGCATCTCGTACGGGTCGCTGCTGTCGGCCTCGGCCGGGTACTGGGTCGACGAGACGGTCGCCGGGCGCGGCATCGCCCCCGTGGCCCTGGCCCTGGCCGGCGACCACGCCCTGGGCTCGATGGGGCTGCACCGGATCGAGGTCAACATCCGCCCCGAGAACGCCAACAGCCTGGCCGTCGTGCGCAAGCTCGGCTTGCGCGACGAAGGGGTGCGGGCGGCATACCTGCACATCGACGGGGCCTGGCGCGACCACCGGACCTTCGCCGTGACGACCGAGGATCTGGGTGGACAAACCCTGCTCGAGCGATTGCACACCAACCACACCAGTCACATTGGCGACACACCGCCCCACGTCCCCGGTGCGCCCACGCAAGAGACCTAGCCTCGTATCCGTGCAGCCCAGCAGTCTCGTCTTCCTCGTCATCATCGCGGTTTGGGCTGCCTATTTCGTGCAGTACTGGGTCCGTCGCCGCGAGCACCTCGCCACCGCGCGCTCGGTCGACCAGTTCTCCGAGTCGATGCGCGTCCTCGAACGCCGCAGCCCCCTGCCCGCGTCCAACCTCTCGACACCGCAACCGCGGTCGTATGCCGTGACTCCCGCGCGTGCCGCGCGTCCCCAGGTGCTCGTGAAGCGTGCCGAGAACGCCCAGGCCGAGGTGTCGACGCCACGGGAGACCGAGTCGACGGTTCCCCGGAGCAACCCCGCAGTGGCCCGCCGCAACCGGGCCATGATCATGGTGGGCGCCCTGTCGACGGTCGTCGTGGCCGTGCCGCTCGTGGCGCTCTCACTGCTCCCGCTGCTCACCCTCCTCGTGCCCGTGGTCTCCGTCGGTGGTGCCGTTGCCTGGGCACGTGCCGCGGCCCAGGCCGAACGTCGCTCCCGTCTCGCGTCCCGTCCCGCCCGTTCGGAGCGCTCCGAGCGGCTCGTTCAGTCGCGACCGACCGCTTCCGAGGTGACGGCCCAGGCAGCTGCCGAGGTCGAGCCGGTCGCCGAGGTCGAGGCAGTCGTCGACGTCCAGCCAGAGGTCGCCGCGCAGCCGGCCAGGCCGGAGCTGTTCGACTTCCAGGCGGGAGCCGCGGGCGTGGCTGTGCCTGCAGCGGTCACGCCCGAAGCCGTGCAGATCCCTGCGCGTCCACTCGTGGACGAGGACGACATCCCCCTCACCTGGGACCCCGTGCCCGTGCCGCGGCCGACCTACACGATGAAGTCCCGCGTGACCCGTCCCGCCCCGACCTCCGCCGACCTGGTGGGCGACGCGGACACGGAGTACGCGGCATACGAGGAGCTCCCCGAGCGTCGGGTCGCCGGCGCCTGACCCTCGCGTCGTGGGTCTTCGGGGTGCTGCAGGCTTCCCGCGGTCGTCGACCTAGCGGTTGCCCCACACCGCCTGGGCGCCCGAGTCGCCCGTGAGCACCACCAGGGTCCCGGTGCCGATGGCGCTGGCGGCGACGAGCAGCCCCAGCACGACTCGCGGAAGCGTGGCCGTGCCGCGCCGCAGGTAGAGCCACTGGGCGAGCGTCGTCACGGCGAGGGCCACGGCCCAGGGGAGCACCTTGTCGCCGTAGTTCTCGTGATCCTTGAGGAAGGGCGGGTTGCCGAGCTTGGCGGCGAGCTCGTTGCCGGCCCGGGTCGTGATGGGCACGGCAATCGCGCCGATCACCGCGCCGAGGGGGACCAGGAAGGTCAGCTTCCGCTGGGCGGCAGGCCAGGCACTCACGAGCACTGCGGCCGCGGAGGTCAACGGCAGCAGCACGACGACGAGATGCACCAGCAGGACGTGGGCCGGAAGTCCGTTGATCTCCATGACGGAGGAACGTAGCCGAGCTCCCTGGGGTTCACCGGGTGAACCCCAGGCGTCGGTGTTTCGTCCTTTACGGCGAGTCCCCGGTGCGGGGAGGATCGGTCGTGTCGAGTGGCGGGACGTCGACTGGGCGGGAGGAAGCCGGACGTGGCGACGAGCCAGCGGGAAGTGGCCCTGCAGAGTCTCCACGACCGCCATGCCTCGGAGCTCTGGAGGTTTGCGCTGCGGCTGACCCGGGACCCGCAGGTCGCCGAGGACGTCGTGCAGGAGGCGTTGCTGCGGGCCTGGCGCGACCCCGGACTGGGGACCCGCTCCGAACAACAGGCACGAGCCTGGCTGTTCACCGTGGTGCGCAACCTGGTGGTGGACCGCTGGCGCAGTGCGGCGCAGAGACACGAGGTTGCGGGAATCGACTTCGTCGAGCCCGGTGTGGGGGACCGGTCCGGCGAGGTCCTGGACCGCTGGCTGCTGACCGATGCGCTCGGCTCCGTCTCGCGAGAACACCGGCAGGTCATCGCGGCCGCCTACTACGAAGGGAGAACCGTGGCCGAGATCGCGGCCGAGCTGAGGGTGCCGGAGGGGACCGTGAAGTCGCGGCTCCACTACGGACTGCGCAGCCTGCGACTGGTCCTGCAGGAGAAGGGGGTGACCGGCCGATGAGCACCCACGACGACTACGCCGACTGGGACGCGGCCTACGTGCTGGGTGCCCTCGCCGTTGGCGAGCGGCGCGAGTACGAAGAGCATCTCTCGGGGTGTCCGGCGTGCCGTGCCGCGGTGGCCGAGCTGGCCGGCCTGCCGGGGCTGCTCGCGCAGCTGCCGCCGGGTGAGGTCCTCGCCATGGACCTTGGGGGCACGGGCGTCATTGGAGGTGCGGGCGGTGCGGGCGGTGCGGGCGGCGCAGACGGGGAGGGTGACGTCCTCAGCCTCGAGCCCCCAGCCTCGCTGATGCCCGCGCTCCCGACCCGACCGAGCGGGCTGCCACGCAGCACCTGGTTGGCTCCCGTGGCCGCCGCAGCGGCCGCCCTCCTCATCGGAGGCGTCGGCGGGTATGCCGCCTCGAACGCCTGGCGCGACGGCACACCTTCCGGCGGCACCGGTTCGACGACAGGATCGACGCGGCCAGGGGGCGTCGTCGGCGCGGAGCGGTTGGCCTTCACGGCGGTCGAACCGTCCCTGATGACGGCGGTCGTCGACGTCGTGCCCACGGCGAACGGGACCGAGCTGCGCGTGGAGTGCCAGTACGCGCGCCAGACCGGCAGTGTGGGCAGCACGACCGGCACCGGCACTGGGGGCTCGAGCGGGACTGGGGGCTCGAGCGGCACTGGGCACGGGGCCGGTGGCGACTACCGCATCGACTACGCGATCTGGGTCGTGGACCGTGCCGGGCGGGCCACCGAGCTGCGTGACTGGACGGCACGGCCGGACCGGATCATGCATCCGGTCGGGGTGTCGACCCTTCCGGTCGCTCAGATCGCGGCCGTGGAGATCCGCCAGGTCGACACCGGCCACACAGTGATGCGAGCCAGCCTGACCTGAGCTGCCTATGCCGTGCCCCACTGGGGGGCACGGCATAGTGCGGGGCGCACCACCGTTTTCCGTCGCACCCCGTGCTGGTGTTATTGTTTCGTCCGCATCAGGGGCTGTGGCGCAGTTGGTAGCGCGTCTCGTTCGCAATGAGAAGGCCAGGGGTTCGAATCCCCTCAGCTCCACAACGCAGAGAAGGACCCACACACTTTTTCGTGGGTCCTTCTCTGCGTTATCGAACGGAGTGATTCGAGGAGCCGCCGACCCGAGCCGATTCGGCTCGGGTCCCTTCGTGAGTCATCGCGTCCATGTCGGGGGACGCGACGCGACGTCTCGTCGTTACGGGTTGATCGTGCGGCCAGCGTTCGGGCCATCGGCCCACACGTTGCCCGACCACTGGTTGCCCGTGGCCACCCAGTCGGTGCAGACGCCCCAGTAGCCGCAGTCGGGGTAGTACTCGGTGCTGAACTTGTTGTTGAGCACCCGGACGCCCGCGCCCTTACCCGGCCCTGCGTACAGCGAGTACCCGCTGCCCGCGAGCCAGTTGTCCTCGAACAACACCTCATAGGCGCCCACTCGGGCGTCGCCGACCCAGCACAGGGTCGTCTGCGTCAGGTGCAGCTTCAACGTGTTGTGCTTGATGATGACGCCGACCGGGGGGGTCTGCGTGGACAACATCTGGTCACAGTGAGCACCGGACTTGTACACGATGTCGTGCAGGTAGGAGTCGTAGATCTCGCAGTAGTTGTCGAAGTAGAGACCCTGCATGGTTCCCGACAGGTCACAGCGGCGCATCACGTACTGGCCCGCACCCTGGATCCCCACGCAGGCGAGCCCGGCAGTGGGGTGCCCAATGAGCGTGAGGTCTTCCAGACGCGTCCCCGAGGCCCTGACGGACACGGCGTAGAGGCCGGTGGCCTGGATGCGGCAGTTCCGGATCGTCACGTTCGAGTGCAGGACGGTGATGTCGCCCGTGATGTCGAGACCCTCGATGACCTGACCGTTGGCCGTCGTGGCGAAACCTGACCTCGGGGTCAGGGACGTCCTCGGGGTGGTGTGGCCGGTGTTGGCCGCGCTGGGATAACCCACCATCGGGGCCGTCGTCGTCGCAGTCGTCGGAGCCGTAGTCGTAGGCGAAGCCGTCGTAGTGGCCGTCGACGTTGGGGTAGTCGTAGCAGTGGCCGTAGAGGTCGAGGACACCGGCTTCGGCTTCCGCTTCGGTCCGTGCCACAGTCGGGTGCCGTCAAGGGGAAGAGCCCACGCTCCGAAGAGGGCAGCGGCGCCAGCCACGACCGCTCGTCGATCAACGGTCCCGGTGATGACTCGTTCGGTAGCAGGGGTATGTCGCATGCGCATATAAAAACTCCAGCAGTCTGGGCGCGGCCCGATTTGGACCAGCGGCTGTTCGATGGAAGGAGATTGCAAACAACTCCATGCAACAGCTGGGGCCTTGGCCGCAGTGCGCACCCTGCGCGGTGCTATCAGCATCACGGGCCACCGAGTCGACCAGGTCGACTGTGGTGCCCGAGCTCGCTAGCAGTCTGGCCAGCGTCTCCATCGCTCCTCGGCAGAATCGCGAGCGACTCCACCAAAGTGACGCTTGAGACTCCACCAAAGTGACTAGTCCGTTTGGACTAGTCATGGGCGTAAATTTATAGCGGCATCGAGCATGAAGTGCAAGTTCCAGGCGTGGCGCGACCCGCGAGAGCCCCTTGGCCGCGCGGTCGCTCCCCGGTCCCCGTCCATGTGTTGCCCTCGGCGGCCTGGCCGTTCTAAAGTAGAGCAAGATATTCTTTAGAAGGGTTGCCATGACTGCACAGACGCACCTCGCCAGCGGACTCCGTTCGGCTCCTGACCGGTCGGCGCGAAACGAGGTGCAGTCGCCTCGTGCGCGGGAGTTGCACGTCGTCCATGGCCGGCCCGAGATCGACGTCGCCGCCGCGGAGCGCGCGGTCGCCGACCTGCTGACCGCCCTGGGCAAGGACCCCTCCACGGTGCACCTCGCCGACACTCCGCGTCGCGTGGCAGCGTCCTATGCCGAGCTGCTCACCCCCCGCGAGTTCGAGCTCACCACCTTTCCCAACGACGAGGGCTACGACGAGCTGGTGCTGGCCAGGGGCATCCCGATCCAGTCCCTCTGCGAGCACCACATGTTGCCCTTCCACGGGACTGCCACGGTGGGCTACCTGCCGGGCGACCGGATTCTCGGGCTCTCGAAGCTGGCCCGCGTGGTCGAGCTCTTCGCCCGCGACCTGCAGGTCCAGGAGCGGCTCACCAAGCAGGTCGCGGTCTGGTTGCAGGAGCACCTGTCGCCCCGTGGGGTCGGGGTGGTCATCGAGGCGGAGCACCTGTGCATGTCACTTCGTGGGGTCCGAGCCTCCGGCTCACGCACGGTGACCTCGGCCCTGCACGGCCAGCTGCGCGACGACCCCGGATCCCGGCACGAGTTCTTCGCGCTGGCGGGAATCGGTGCCTGAGCAGTTAGGCCACCCGGTGAACTAACTCTTGCTAGCCTTCTCCGGAACGGGGCGCGCAGACCCCGGTCAGGTCAGGAGGGTGTGCGTTGCAGGATGCCGAAGGCCGCACCGACCCCGCCTCGATGCGCCGCGCGAACATGGGGCTGATCCTGCGGCACCTGCGTGACCGAGGCGGCAGGTCGAGGGCCCGACTGGCCGCCGAGACGGGCCTGTCCAAGGCCACGATGTCGACGCTCATCGCCGACCTCGTCGACCGCGGCCTGGTCCTGGAGGGTGAGCCCGACAGGGCCGGTGCCGTGGGCCGCCCGGGACTCACCGTCCGCCTCGACGGACGACGGGTGTGCGGGCTCGGGCTCGAGATCAACGTCGACTACCTCAGCCTGATCGCCGTGGACCTCTCGGGCACCGTCATCCGCGAGTCGACGCGTCCCATCGACGCCGCCCACCTCGCCGCAGGCGACACCATCGCCCGTGCCTGCGAACTCCTCGACGACGCGCTGGCCTCCCTGGGCGCAGCAGGAGTCCAGTGTGTCGGCATCACCGTCGCCGCCCCCGGGTTCATCGACAGCGACGGCGGGCGCGTTCGGCTCGCGCCCAATCTGGGATGGCGTGACGTCGCCCTGGTCGATGACGTCGCACGCATTCTCGGACTGGTGCCTTCGCCGATCTCGGTCCAGCACGACGCCACGCTGGCAGCCGTGGCCGAACACGCCCTGCGCGCGGGCCACGGCGTCACCGACCTGCTGTACATCTCCGGCGACGTGGGTGTCGGCGGAGGCATCATCGCCGGCGGCCGCATCCTGCGAGGCGCCCAGGGCTTTGCCGGCGAGATCGGCCACCTGCCCCTCGACCCGGCCCGACGCCGCTGCGCCTGCGGACGTCGGGGCTGCTGGGAGACCATGGTCGGACTCGCTGCCTTCCTGAGGCTCGCGGCGGACGAGTCGGATGTCGTGCACAACCCCGGGCGGCCCCTCGACGACCGCCTGCGGGAGCTCCGTCGACGTGCCCTGGACGGCGACGCCCGCACCCTGGCCGCGCTGGCGACGATCTCCGAGGGCCTGGGCACAGGCGTGTCGATCCTCGTCGACGTGCTCGACCCCGGTCTGGTCGTCCTCGGCGGCTACTTCGCCTGGTTCGAGGAGCAGCTGGTCGCCCCCGTCGCCGAAGTCGTGGTCCAGCGCCGACTCAACCCCACCGCCGAGGTATGCCGCGTGGTCGGGTCCACGCTCGGCCTCACCTCGGCGGCCCGGGGCGGAGCGCACTACTCGCTCGACGCGGTCTTCCACGATCCGGGCGTGGTCGCACCGTGACAACCGGTCGCACCTTGACAACCGACAGTCCGCTGACGAGATAATTCGAGCACCGAATGAATCGATGAACACGAGGTCCAGCATGGCCGCGATCGCAGGGACGGCTGATCCCTCCGAGCTGCTCCCGGCTGCCTCTGCGGTGGTTGCCGCCGTCGACATCGGTGGCACCCGGATCAAGGCCGCCCTCGTGGACCGCGACTACCGGGTCCTCGTGCAGACGACGGCGCCGACACCCAGTGACATCGGGGCCGATCTCGGGAGCGTGGTCGCCGCCACCGTGAAGGAGCTCCTGGCCGCCCTGCCTGCTGACCGGGCGGTACGCCTCGTGGGGTGCGGCGTGGTCGTGCCCGGTCTGGTGGACGAGGCGCGCGGGATCGGCGTCTACTCCGCCAACCTCGGCTGGCGGGACCTCGACATCCGCGGCGGCGTCGCGTCCCTCCTGCGGTTGCCCGTCGCCGTCGGGCACGACGTGCGGGCGGGCCTGCTGGCCGAGTCGCGACTGGGCGGCGCGCGGGGCCGCCGGCAGGCCCTGTTCATGCCGCTCGGCACCGGCATCGCCGGTGCCCTCCTGCTCGACGGCGCCGTGGTCTCCGGCGACGGCTGGGCGGGCGAGCTGGGCCACGTCGTCGTCGACCCGACGGGTCCCAGGTGTCGCTGTGGCCAGCGAGGCTGCCTCGAGGTGCTGGCCTCCGCCGGCGCCATCGAGCGGACCTACGCCCAGCAGTCTCGGGAGCAGTCCCAGGAGCAGCCTCAGGAGCAGTCGCCCGAGCAGTCCCCGGGACGCCCCGGGGCGCTCTCGGCCGAGGTCATCGCCGCCCGCGCCGCCGCGGGGGAGCCCCTGGCTTCGTCGGTGTGGGCAGCCGCGGTCAGCGCGCTCGGCCGGGCGGTCGTCATGACGGTCACCCTCACCGGCATCGACCTCGTCCTCGTGGGAGGCGGGCTGTCCCAGAGTGGCGAGGTGCTGCTCGCTCCGCTGCGCGAGGACGTCGCTGCCCGCCTCACCTTCCAACGGCCGCCCACCATCGAGCGCGCGGCCCTCGGTGACCGCGCCGGGTCGCTCGGGGCCGCCTGCCTCATCTGGGACGCCCTGTGATCATCACCGTCACCCCCAACGCCGCCCTCGACGTGACCTATGAGGTCGACGCGCTCACGCGGCATACCAGTCACCGCGTGCGGGCCGTCACCGAGCGCGCGGGGGGCAAGGGAGTCAACGTCGCCTCGGTTCTGACCGCCCGCGGCCACGACGTCCTGGTCACCGGGGGCGCCGGCGGGGCCACCGGCGCGCTGATCCGGGCGGACCTGGACGCCCGCGGCCTGCGCCACTCGTTCGCCGCATCCGACGGCGAGGCGCGCCGCACCCTCACCGTGGTCTCGACGTCCGAGGGCGACGCGACCGTGTTCAACGAGCCCGGACCGGAGCAGTCGCCCGAGTCCTGGCGCCGGTTGCTCGACCACGTTGGCGACCTGGTCGCCGAGACCGGTGCGTCCGTCGTGGTGCTGGCCGGCAGCCTGCCGCCGGGCGTCCCGGTCGACGGATATGCGGCCCTCGTGCGCCTGTGTCGCGACGCCGGAACCGCTGTCATCCTGGACGCCGACGGCGAGCCGTTGCGCCGCGCCCTCGCGGCCGGGCCCGACATCGTCAAGCCCAACCGCGTCGAGCTCGCGGAGGCCACCGTGGCCGACGACGTGACCGCGGGCGTCGAGGCGCTGCGCGCCCTGGGTGCCCGCGACGTGGTCGTCTCGGCCGGCCCCGACGGGTTGACCTGGTATGCCGCGGACGGCACCGCGATACATGCCCGGCTGGACGCCCCGCTGGCCGGAAACCCCACCGGAGCCGGCGACGCGGTGGTCGCGGCGCTGGCGGCCGGCCTCGCTGGAGGTCGCCCGCACGACCTGGTCCTGCGCGACGCCGTGGCGTGGTCGAGCGCAGCGGTGCTCCAGCCGGTGGCCGGTGTGGTGGATCCGACGGACGTCTCCCGACTGGAGACGCAGACCCTCGTGGAGGACTCTCGATGACCCTGGTGAACCTCGCCGACGTGCTGAGCGAGGCGTCGACGCGCGCCCGCGGTGTCGGGGCCTTCAACGTGATCCAGGTCGAGCACGCCGAGGCCCTGGTGGGCGCTGCCGAGGAGACCGGCTTGCCCGTGGTGCTACAGATCAGTGAGAACGCCGCGCGCTATCACGGGGCTCTGGCGCCGATCGCCTTGGCCACCAAGGCGATTGCCGAGGCATCGTCGGCCCGGTGCGTGCTGCACCTCGACCACGCCGAGAGCGTGGCGCTGGTCGACGAGGCCATCGGGCTGGGCTTCACGTCGGTGATGTTCGACGGTTCGAAGCTCAACGACGCGAGCAATCGGTCGACGACGCACGAGGTCGTGGTGCGGTGCCACGACGCCGGGGTCTCGGTCGAGGCCGAGCTCGGCGAGATCGGTGGCAAGGACGGCGTGCACGCGCCGGGGGTCCGCACCGACCCGGCCCAGGCCGCAGCCTTCGCCGCTGACACAGGAGTGGATGCCCTGGCGGTCGCGGTGGGTTCGTCCCACGCCATGACGAGCCGCACGGCGACGCTCGACCTCGAGCTGATCGCCCGCATCCGCGCCGCCGTGCCGGTCCCGTTGGTGCTGCACGGTTCCTCGGGTGTCGCGGACGAGTCCCTGGTTGCCGCCGTCGCCCACGGCATGACGAAGGTCAACATCGCGACGCACCTCAACTCCGCGTTCACGGCGGCTGTGCGGGACTATCTCGCCGACAACCCGTCCGTCGTCGACACCCGCCGCTACCTCGGCGCCGGTCGGTCAGCGGTTCACGTCGAGGCGGCGCGGCTGTTGCGCCTGCTCGCCGGGGAGTGACCGGCTGAGTCGCCCGCCCTGTCTGCCAGGCCGATCCACTACACCCAGCTGGGGAACCACATCCGCAGCGACCACTGGCTCTGCGGGATCACCTGCGCGGTGTAGATCGGCCAGAAGAACGCGAAGATCGCCAGCGTCAGCACGCAGTAGGCGCCCACGGCATACAGACCGATCTCCCGACGCCGCCACGAGTCGGTGGGCGTCCCCAGGGCCAAGCCCAGCACGAACACGACCGCGAAGATGATCCACGGCTCGAAGGCCACCGTGTAGAACGAGTAGATGGTGCGCTCCTCGAGCCCGAACCAGGGCAGGTAGCCACCGGCCAGCCCGGCGAGGATGCCGCCCGCACGCCAGTCACGCTTGAACAGCCAGTAGAAGGCCAGCACGAAGATGGCGGCCGCGCCGAGCCACCAGATCGAGACCGTGCCGATCGAGGTGATCGCCTTGGAGCACTGGGCGACCAGGCAGCCGTCCACGCCACGCTTCGGGCCCTCGTAGAAGAACGACGTCGGCCGTCCCTGGATGACCCACGACCACGGGTTGGTCCGGTACGGGTGGTTGTCGTGCAGGTTGACGTGGAACTTGTAGATCTCCTGGTGGTAGCGCCACAGCGAGCGCAAGGCGTCAGGCACCCACGGGGTGTCGTGCGACGGGTGGATCCGACCCCACTGCCGGTCGTAGCCGGTGCTGGACGCGAACCAGCCCACCCACGACGCGAGGTAGGCCGCAGCGGCCGTCGTGCACATGACGAGGGCAGCCCACAGCCCGTCCCGGACGACCATTCCCGAGAACCAGTGCCGCACGCCCACGGCACGACGGGCGCCCATGTCCCACAGGACCGTCATGAGCCCGAAGGCCACGAGGAAGAACAGCCCCGACCACTTCGTCCCCGCGCAGAGGCCCAGGCAGATGCCGGCCACCCAGCGCCACGGGCGGGCCCCGAGCCACGGCCCCAGACCGGAGGCGAGCGCGTGGTTCGACAACCCGGCCGCGCGCTCGGCGAGCAGGGCTCGGGAGCGATCGCGGTCGATCAGCAGTGCGCAGAACGCCGCCAGTGCCCAGAACATCACGATGAGGTCGAGCAGTCCGGTGCGTGACTGGACGAAGTGGTGGCCCTCGAAGGCGACCAGGAACGCCGCGATCGTGCCCAGCATCGTCGACCCGAACATCCGTCGCGCCGCACGCCCGATCATCAGGATCGACAACGTCCCCAGCACGCACACCGAGAATCGCCAGCCGAACGACGACGTCTGCCCGAACAGGTGCTCCCCGGCCGCGATGATCCACTTGCCCACCGGGGGGTGGACGACCAGGTCCCCTTCTGTCCCGAAGACATCCGGCGTGCCGCGCGTGAAGAGCTCGTCCGGCTTCTTGATGGTGCCAGGCACCCGCATCTCGACGCCGTACTCGAGCATCGAGACGCCCTGCTTGACGTAGTAGGTCTCGTCGAAGACCAGCTGGTGCGGACGGGCCAGTGACCAGAACCGCATGCCACCGCCCACGACCGCGAAGAAGAGCGGGCCGAGCCATCCCCACAGGGTGTCCGATGGCCTGTATCCGAGCAGCCGAGATCGCAGCAGCTCGATGCGGGTCATGCGCGCCATCGTATGCACTGGAACTGCGGCGCCCCTGACAGGATGGCGAGGTGACTTCCGACGCGACTTCCCACCCGGGCGTCCTCGTCCTCGCGGCCACCCCGATCGGTGACCCCCGCGACGCAGCCCCGCGTCTCGCGGCGGAGATCGCCACGGCCGACATCGTCGCGGCGGAGGACACGCGCCGGTTGCGCCGGCTGTGCGCCGACCTCGGCATCTCCCCGGCCGGCTCGGTGCTCAGCTACCACGAGCACAACGAGGCCTCGCGCACGCCCGACCTGGTCGAGCGCCTTCGCTCGGGCGCGCGGGTGGTCGTCGTGACCGATGCCGGTATGCCGTCCGTGTCCGATCCCGGGTACCGGCTCGTCGACGCCGCGGTCACCGCCGGGATCCGCGTCACCTGCGTGCCCGGCCCCAGTGCGGTGCTCATGGCGCTCGCCGTCTCGGGCCTGCCCGTGGACCGGTTCTGCTTCGAGGGCTTCCTGCCACGCAAGGCGGGGGAGAAGGCGCGTGGCCTCGCAGCCCTCGCCGACGAACGGCGGACGATGGTCTTCTTCGAGGCTCCGCACCGCATCGACGCGACGCTGGTCGCCATGGCCGAGGCCTTCGGGGCCGATCGTCGGGCAGCCGTCTGCCGCGAGCTCACGAAGACCTACGAGGAGGTCCGTCGCGGGGGCCTGGCCGAGCTGGCGGTCTGGGCGGCCGACGGGGTCCGGGGAGAGATCACCGTCGTGGTGGCGGGGGCGACGCCGACGGTGACGACCGTCGAGGAGGCCCTGCCCGGCAAAACGGGGGCTAGAAGCCCCGTTTTGCCGCGCAACCGCCGTATTGCGAAGGGGTCGTCGCGCACGTGGCGGGGAGAAGCGGGGATCAGCTGAGCCAGGCGAGGTGGTCCTTGAGCAGGGCGTAGCCGACGAAGGCGACGATGTCGAGCAGGGTGTGGGCCACGACGAGGGGGCCGACCCGTCGGGTGCGGGTGTAGACCCAGCCGAACAGCAGCCCCATGGCGAGGTTGCCGACGAAGCCGCCGAACCCCTGGTAGAGGTGGTAGGACCCGCGGATCAGCGCCGAGGTCACCATGACGACGGGCAGCGACCAACCGGCCCGGAGCCATCGCGTGTAGAGGTAGCCGACCATCACGACCTCCTCCAGCACGGCGTTCTGCACAGCGGCGAGGACCAGCACCGGGATGGTCCACCACTGGTCGGCGAGGTTCGCCGCGGCGATCGTGGTGTTGAGCCCGAGCGCGCGCGCCGCGGCGTAGAGGCCGAGTCCCGGCAGTCCCACCGCAGCTGCGAGCAGCGCCCCGCGGAGCAGGTCGCGCCCCGGTTGGCGCAGGTCCGCGCCGATCGCGTGCCGGGCGTCGGGGCGCTCACGGGACAACAGGTGCAGGGCGAGGGCGACGGGCACGAGGGCGAGGACGATGCCCACGAGCTGGTAGGCCAGGTCGAGCCAGGGCCGGTCGGGGGTGACGGAGGAGTTCATCGCCGTCGTCTGCCGGTTGAGCGCGACCGGTTGGGTCAGCTTGTTGACCAGCGACAGCAGTGCCCAGACGCCGCTCGCACCCAGGCTGACCCCCAGCACGAGGACCGTCTCGGAGACGAGGGAGCGGCGCGTGGGGGCTGCGTCGGCGACGGTCATGCGCCCAGTCTGGTGGTGCAGGCTGGGCGAACCCTGACGGTTGGGCTCATGCCAGCGCGGCGCGCCGGTCGCGTCGCTTGCGCCATCGCCGGACCTTGAGCCACAACCAGATGAGCAGCCACGCCAGCAGGACGAGGAACAGGATCACCAGCACCGGGATGAACACGGCCACGAGGCTCAGTCCGATCGATGCCCCGTCCTCCACGGTCGACGCCACCGGCGCCCCGAACCCGAGCGTGCCGGCGTTGATGGCCGGTCTGGCCACGGTCTTCCCGCCGTGCACCAGCCCAGAGGTGATGACGCCCAGGATCACGCCGACCCACGGGTTGTTGGTCATCCAGGACGAGTGGTCCAGACCCTCGGCGGCAGACGTGGCGGCAAAGATCAGACCACCCATGCTCGGCCGGATGAACGTCTGGACCGCGTCGTTGACGGTGTCGATCGCGGGGATCTTGTCGAGCACCACCTCGGTGAGCAGGAGGACCGCACCGATGCCGATGGCCCACCACGACTCGATCCACGCGTACGACTGCGGCAGCGTGATGAAGTCCGTGAACCGGGCGACCAGGGCGACGACGAGGAACGGGATGTAGGCGTTGAGACCCGCTGCCGCGGACAGCCCCATGCCGGTCAGTGCGGCGATCATCGGCCACCTCCTGTGCGGGTGCGGTGCACCTGTGAAAGACATGTCTACTCGACGCCGGTGCGAAATGCGCGGTTCCGTCGCCGTCCCCGACCACGAGAGGCAGGTATGCCGCGCGCGGAGTCCGCGCGCGGCATACCCGGGTGTCGTCCCCCTGACTGCTGGGTGGCTCAGCGGTCGTCCGCCTCCTTGCGCGCCACGATCTGGCCGAGGACGGCGTAGCCGACGAGCAGGTGCGCCGCGCCGACCCACCGCGCCGCGCCCTCGCCGAAGATCCCCATGGTCGGGACGGTGACGACGGCCCAGCTCTCGGCCACGATCGGCCAGAAGCGGGACAGGCCCTGCCAGCGGCCGGCGACGGCGATCCGGACACCGATGAGGAACATGCCGAGCATCGAGATCGGCCAGAACATGTCGAGCGCGAGCGAGGCCGGGTTGTCCAGGTCGGTGAGGCCGAAGAAGTCCGAGGCGGTCGAGGCCATCGCCAGCGCGAGGGCACCGATCTCGATGCGCAGCACCGTGCGGGCCACCTTGCCGGCGCCGATCGCCTTGGTGCGCCACAGCACCCGCACCAGGGCGAGCACGCCAACCTGGAAGAGGAACGAGCTGGCGTTGTGGGCGTACCGGTAGGCGGTGGTTTCGGCGTTGAGGCCGAAGACGACGATCATGCTCGACCACGCGACGGCGCCGACGGTCAGCATCCTGCCGTGCTTGAAGTACGGACGGTCGACGAGCCGCGTCGACGGGTCGGTCGATGGGGTGGTGGCCAGGTCGGACCGGGCCGGGGCGGGCGTCTGGGTGACGGACATCGTGGTTCTCCTTGATCCGGGGTGCCGACTGTTCGGCACTCGTCCGTGGTGGGTCGGCACCCGGTCGGTGCCGTTGCCGAGAACTCTGCGGTGGCCGGTGACCCGCCCGGCAGGGAGCGGTGTCCCCTCTCTAGTCCCGGGAAATGTCCCGCTCGCTCGGGACACCAAACCCGTGACGACGGGACGGCGCCGTTGGCACACTGACGAGGTGACCGCCGTTCCCGCCCTGCGCGCATCCGCGACCGCGGAGTCGGCCGTGCCCGGGCCGGTGTTGCCCGAGCTGGGTCGCCGCCCGCGCGCGGTCCTGGTGCCCGCGGTGCTGGTGCTGGTCCTCGTGGGGATCGTCGTCGGGTGCGTCGTGCTCGATGCGCAGGCCACTGACGCCCAGCGCGCGGTCTACGTGAGCGAACGTGGCGTCGTCAGTGGGCTCATCGGCGCGCTCGTGGGTCTGTGCGGGGCCGTGATCCTGGCCTACCGCAGGTGGCACGTGATCGGGCTCCTGCTGGCGGGCACCGGTGTGTTCTGGGCGGTCGACGGTCTGAGTGAGTCGTATGCCGTGGTCGGCCTGCACGCACAACCCGTCCTCCCGCTGAGCGGGTTCGCCTACTGGTTCTTCGCCGAGGTCGGGTCCTTCCTGCTGGTCGCGCTGCCCCTGTTGCTCGTGCTCTACCCGACCGGGCGCCCGCTCGCCGGTCGCTGGCGGGTGGTCGCCGTCCTGGCCGTCGTCATGTCGGTGACACTGCCCATCGCGCTGCTGCTCGCGCCCGACCGGATCATCTACGGCGAGGAGCTGCCGGCGGAGGTGGTGCGGCTGTTCCCGCAGGTGGCCCTGCCGCTCACCGACTCCGTCGCGACCGGCCTCGTCCATGTCGCCCAGGTGGTGACGATGCTCGCGCTGCCCCTCGCTGCGGCGGTGGTCTTCGCGCGGCACGCCCGCGCCGAGGGCGTCGAGCGGACCCAGCTGCGGTGGCTGCTGTGGGCCGCGATCGTCTGCCTGCTCGCGGGCGGGGTGATGCTGCTGGACCTCGGCGGCCCGCTGGGGCTCGCCGCCCTCGTCACGGCGCTCGCGGTCACGAGTGTCTCGCTCGTCATCGGCGTGGTCAGGCCCCAGACCGGCGACATCGACGCGCTGGTCGGCGGCACCCTGGTCTATGGGGGGATCGCGGCGGGCGTCGTGGCGCTCGACCTCGTCGTGCTCGCCACGGCCAGCCGGCTGCTCGGAGACCGGTTCGAGGAGCGCCAGGTGACGCTGGTCGTCCTCGTCCTGGCCGTCGCGGCCTACGGCCCGCTGCGGAGCTGGCTCACGACGCTGGTGCGCCGCCGGCTCATGGGTCGCCGGGGCGAACGCTACGAAGTGGTCTCGGCGCTGGCCGCGCGCCTCGAGGAGTCCGGCGGCCTCGAACAGCAGCTGCCGGCGCTCGCCTCCACGGTCGCCGAGGCCTTCCGGGTGTCGTACGTGCGCGTGGAGGTCCTCAGCACCGCGGGTCAGGGTCTGTCCGCGACCCACGGCACGGCACCCGGGACGACACGGTCGTTTCCGATCGGGTACCGCGGCCAGCGGATCGGCTCCATCGAGCTGCCCGAGGGCGGGATCCGCGCCATCTTGTCGAGGCGCGACCAGGCCCTGTTGATCGACGTGGTCAGGCAGGCTGCCATCGCCGTGCGGAGCAGCCTGCTGGCGCGGGAGCTCCAGGAGTCCCGTGAGCAGCTCGTGCTCGCGCGCGAGGAGGACCGCCGCCGGATCCGTCGCGACCTGCACGACGGCCTCGGGCCGGTGCTCGGCGGGGTGGCCATGCGACTCGATGCCGCGGGCAACGCCGTCGCGACCGACCCGCAGACGGCGCACCGCCTGGTCGTGCAGTCCCGCGCCGAGATCACCGAGGCGCTCGCTGACGTGCGCCGATTGGTCCACGGGTTGCGGCCACCGGCGCTCGACGACCTCGGCCTGCTCGCCGCGGTGGAGCAACAGGCCGACCGCAGCCGCTCGGCCGGGCTCGAGGTCATCGTGGAGGCGGACGCCGTGGCGGGCCTGCCCGCGGCGGTGGAGGTCGCGGCATACCGGATCGTGTCGGAGGCGCTCACCAACGTGACCCGGCATGCGCGAGCGCGCACGTGCACCGTGTCGCTCGTGACCGGACCGACCGATCTCGAGGTCGAGGTGCGCGACGACGGCCGCGGCATCGCGGCCGACGTCGTCGCGGGGGTGGGTCTGCGATCGTTGCGTGAGCGGGTGGAGGAGCTGGGGGGCCGGTACGAAGTGCTGTGCCCGCCGTGCGGTGGCACGACCGTCCGCGCGTGGTTGCCGACGGGTGGAGGCGCATGAGCGAGGATCGTGACACCAGTGACCGCCCCGTCCGGGTGCTGATCGCCGACGACCACCCGATCTTCCGGGACGGCCTCGCGACGCTCCTCGAACCACACCCCGGCATCGAGGTCGTGGCCCGGGCGGCCGACGGGGCCGAGGCCGTGGCGCTGGCCGCCGAACACCGTCCGGACGTCATCGTCATGGACATCCAGATGCCCCACGTCAACGGCATCGAGGCGACCCGTCAGGTGCTGGCTGCGCAACCGTCGGTCGGCGTCCTCGTCTTCACGATGGGCGAGGACGACGGGACCCTGCTCTCGGCGATGCGGGCCGGAGCGCGTGGCTATCTCGTCAAGGGCGCGGCGCAGGACGAGGTGGTGCGCGCCATCACCGCGGTCGCCGGGGGAGGCGTGGTGTTCGGCGCCTCGCTGGCAGCACGGATCGGTGAGCTGCTGTCGCCGTCGTCGTCGCGCCGGGCCACCGAGTTCCCGATGCTCACCGACCGCGAGCGGGAGGTGCTCGACCTGATCGCCGCAGGGCGCAGCAACGGCCAGATCGCCGCCGAGCTCTACCTCGCGCCCAAGACGGTCCGCAACAACGTCTCGGCGATCCTGTCCAAGCTCCAGGCCACCGATCGCGCGGAGGTCATCATCCGGGCCCGCGACGCCGGAATGGGCCAGCGCGACTGACCGGAATGGGCCAGCGCGACTGACCCGGTGGAGCCCGCGCGACTGACCGGTCGGCGGTCACTCGCGTGCTCGGTGACGACCGCTCACCGATTGACGCGGCGGTATCTCCCCGGATCGGCGCTGCCTCTGGCAGGGTTCCCCAATCCGGATGTAACCGCTTACATCGGGACAATCCACCACACCGAAGGAGTTGTGGACCCATGAAGGGAACGCACAGAATCGCCATCGTGCTGGCGGCATCCGCCACAGTGCTGGGACTGGCACCCGCGACGGCCACCGCAGCCGACTCGCCCGACGACACCAAGGTCGCCGTGATCGCCCACCGTGGCTCGGGTGCCATGGCGCCAGAGAACACCCTGGCCTCGGTCGAGCTCGCCCTCAAGCAGGGCGCGGACTACATCGAGAACGACATCATGCGCACCAGTGACGGCGCGCTGGTGATCATGCACGACCTCACCCTGGCCCGGACCACGAACGTCGAGCAGGTCTTCCCCGACCGCTCGCCCTGGAATGTCTCCACCTTCACCCTTGCGGAGATCAAGCAGCTCGACGCCGGTTCGTGGTTCAGTGCCAAGTACGCCGGCCAGAAGGTGCCGACGCTGCGCGAGTGGGTCGAGGCGGTCGGCTCCCGAGCCGGCATGCTGCTCGAGGCCAAGGACCCGTGGGCCTTCCCGGGCATCGAACGTGACATCGACAAGGAACTGCGCTCGATCCCGGCCTTCACCAAGGCACTCGCTGCCGACCGGGTCATCATGCAGGCCGGTGACGAAGGGTGGCTGCGGGCCTACCACGACCTGGCGCCGGACGTGCCGGTCGGGCTGCTCTACTACACCCGCCCCACGGACGAGCAGCTCGTCGCGGCCAGCACCTGGCTCGACTCGGTGCACCCGGCCCTCGGCAACATCGACCAGGCCATCGTCGTCCGGGCCCACGAGCTCGGCCTGGACATCCACGTGTGGACGGTCAACTTCGGTGGCGACATGAGCCGAGGGATCGCCTGGGGAGTCGACGGCATCATCACCGACTACCCCTCCGTGCTCAGGGAGATCCTCCGCAAGAGCTGACCCGGCCCACACCTGCCGACCCCGCCCCGGTATGCCGCCCACGCGGCATACCGGGGCACGGTGCGCCAGCGCTATGGCGCCGCCGACGCAACAACTTGTTGCTCTCCGGTGGTCACGAGGGCCACTAATCCGGGGTGTTGTGACGATCAGCGGGCAACAAGTCGGGAAGGCGGCGTACCGGCGCGGGCGAGACCGGTTTGGCGACCACCCCTAGGATTCGAGGGTGAGCACCGAGCCTGTCTTCTCATCCTCCTCCGCCTTCCGGGCCTCGCTCCTTCGTCGCTCGTGTCCTCAGGCTGTCGTCGTATGAGAGTCCTGTCTGCTGTCGCCTGGCCGTACGCCAATGGCCCGCGGCACCTCGGCCACGTGGCCGGGTTCGCCGTGCCCTCCGACGTGTTCAGCCGCTACATGCGGATGGCGGGCCACGACGTGCTCATGGTCAGCGGGTCGGACGAGCACGGCACCCCGATCCTCGTCCTCGCCGATCAGCAGGGCGTGACCGCCCGCGAGCTCGTCGACCGCAACCACGCCATCATCGCGGCAGAGCTGGCTGACCTCGGCTGCTCCTACGACCTCTACACGCGCACCACCACCGCCAACCACTACTCGGTCGCGCAGGAGCTCTTCACCCAGGTCTGGAAGAACGGCTACATGGTCGAACAGACGACCAGCGGCGCGATCAGCCCCTCGACCGGCCGCACGCTCCCGGACCGCTACATCGAGGGCACCTGCCCGATCTGCTCCTACCCCGAGGCCCGCGGCGACCAGTGCGACAACTGCGGCAACCAGCTCGAGCCCACCGACCTGATCGACCCGAAGTCCAAGATCAACGGCGAGACGCCCGAGTTCATCGAGACCCAGCACTTCTTCCTCGACCTGCCGGCCCTGGCCGATGCGCTGCGTGAGTGGCTCGAGGGCCGCGAGGCGAGCGGTACGTGGCGGCCGAACGTGATCAAGTTCAGCCTCAACATCCTCGACGACATCCGCCCGCGCGCGATGACCCGCGACATCGACTGGGGCATCCCGGTGCCGCTCGAGGGGTGGCGCGACAACCCGGCCAAGAAGCTGTACGTCTGGTTCGACGCCGTCGTCGGCTACCTGTCCGCGTCCATCGAGTGGGCCCGCCGCCAGGGCGAGCCCGATCGGTGGCGCGAGTGGTGGAACGACAGCGAGGCGCTGTCGTACTACTTCATGGGCAAGGACAACATCACCTTCCACTCCCAGATCTGGCCGGCCGAGCTCCTCGGGTATGCCGGTCGCGGGGCTCGCGGGGGCGAGCCCGGTGAGTTCGGGGTGCTCAACCTGCCGACCGAGGTCGTGTCGAGCGAGTACCTCACGATGGAGGGCAAGCAGTTCTCGACCTCGCGCGGCTACGTCATCTACATCCGCGACGTCCTCGACCGCTACGGCCCGGACGCGATCCGCTACTACATCTGTGCGGCCGGCCCGGAGAACCAGGACGCCAACTTCACCTGGGCCGAGTTCGTGCAGCGCAACAACTCCGAGCTCGTCGCCGGGTGGGGAAACCTCGTCAACCGCACGGCCGCCATGGTCGCCAAGAACTTCGGCGAGATCCCGCAGCCCGGCGCGCTCGAACCCGTCGACGAGACGGTGCGGGCCAAGGTGCTGGCCGCCTTCGACGCCGTGGGTGGCCTGCTGGCCAAGCAGCGGATCAAGGCTGCGGTGGCCGAGGCCATGCGGACCGTCGGCGAGGTGAACAAGTACGTCACCGACACCGAACCCTTCAAGCTCAAGGGCGAGGACCAGCGCGAGCGGCTGGCCACGGTGCTGCACACGCTGACCCAGTGCGTGGCCGACCTCAACCGCATCCTGGCGCCGTTCCTCCCGTCGTCGTCCAACGCGGTGCACGCGGCGTTCGGCGGCGAGGGCACCTTCATGCCGATGCCGGTGTTGGAGGACGTCTCGGGGCTCGACGTCGAGGACGCCGACCGGAGCTACCCGGTGGTGACGGGCGAGTACACCCAGACGCCCCGCTGGGAGTCGGTCCCCGTGCGGATCGGATCCCCTGTGGTCAAGCCCACACCGATCTTCACCAAGCTCGACGAGGCGGTCGTGGACGAGGAGCTGGACCGACTCCGCAAGGATGCGCCGGGCCCTGATGACGGGTCCGACGGCACGGGTGATGGCGACGCCTGACCCGGGTCCGCGCGCCGGCCACAGCAGGGTGCCCGACGCCCCGGACCCGCTCCCGATCCCGGTCGTCGACAACCACACGCACCTCGACATCGCGCGGGACGGCGAGGAGGCTGCCGATGTCGGCGCGGTCATCGCCGCAGCGACGGCCGTCGGTGTCGATCGGCTGGTCCAGATCGGGTGCGACCTGCCCGGGGCCCGGTTCACCGTGGAGATGGTCGACCGCCACCCGGCGATGCTCGGTGGCGTTGCCCTTCACCCCAACGAGGTGCCCAGGCTGGACGAGGCTGGAAGTCTCGACGCGGCATACGCGGAGATCGAGGTGCTGGCCGCGCACCCGAGGGTGCGCGTGATCGGCGAGACGGGACTCGACTACTTCCGCACGGGCCCTGAAGGCGTTGGGGTGCAACAGGATTCGTTCCGTTGGCACATCGACCTGGCCAAACGCACCGGCAAGGCGCTGCAGATCCACGACCGGGACGCCCACGACGACGTCCTGCGCATCCTCGATGAGGAGGGCGCGCCACCCAAGACGGTGATGCACTGCTTCTCCGGCGACATGGCGATGGCCAGGACGTGCGCTGAGCGTGGCTACTACCTCTCGTTCGCCGGGACCGTCACCTTCAAGAACGCCAAGGGCCTGCGCGACGCCCTGTCGGTGACCCCGATCGAGAGGGTCCTGGTCGAGACCGACGCCCCCTACCTGACGCCGGCGCCCTGGCGCGGGGCGCCCAACGCCCCCTACCTCGTGCCGCACACGATCCGCGCCATGGCCGGGGTCCTCGGCGTCGCCGTCCCCACGTTGTGCCAGGCCGTCAGCGACACGTCCGAGGCGGTCTACGGCCCCTGGTGAGCCGGCCTGTTCGGGGCTGGCAAGGCCTGTATCAGGCCGCGCAAATGCCACGTCTGTGACTTGGCCAAATGCTGACGGTACCGTTATCAAAATTTGACCTTTGCCGAAAAGCCGGTCATGGTTGATGACTGTTGGCCGGGGTCGGACCCTCCGGCGACGCGATCAGGGGTTGTTCAAAACCGCCACGACGGCGGCTCAGAGCGACCCCTCATTCTTTGCCCTTGCACCTGGAGGGCGGGACGCGACGCCGAACCGATGCCCGGGGAGTACGAACTCTGGAGCATCGTGATCACCCGTCCCGTTCGTCGCATCGCCCAAGCCGCGGTCGTGACCAGCCTCATCGCTGGCGCCGTCGGCGTCTCGCACTTTGACAAGGCCGTCACCCTCTCGGTGGACGGCAAGGCCTCGACCGTGCACGCCTTCGGCAGCACCGTCGGTGACGTCCTCAAGAAGCAGGACATCGCGATTCGTGAGCACGACGTGGTCGTCCCGGCGCCCGGCACCCAGCTCGCCGACGGCCAGAAGATCGTCGTCCGGTACGGCCGCAAGCTGACCGTCACCATCGACGGTCGCACGCAGGACTACTGGACCACCGCCACCACCGTGGCTGCCGCGCTGCAGGAGCTCGGCATCCGTGCCGACTCGGCCAAGCTGTCGGCCTCCCGCTCGATGTCGCTCGGCCGTCAGGGCCTGGCCCTGTCCGTCACCACGCCCAAGGACGTCGTCGTCCGCGCTGACGGCCAGAACCGCACGGTCACCAGCACCGGCGCCACCGTCGCCGACGTGCTCTCCGAGCTCAACATCACCAAGGACGCGGATGACCGCGTGAACCCGGCCCCCACCACGGCCGTCACCGCTGGTCTCAAGATCGCCGTCCTGCGCGTCTCGGCGACTCAGGTCAAGGCGACCGAGGCCGTCGCGCCCCCTGTCACCAGGAAGAGTGACTCCACGCTCTACCAGGGTCAGACCAAGACGCTCAAGGCCGGCTCCGCTGGCGCCAAGATCGTCACCTACAAGATCGTCAAGGTCGACGGCAAGGTCGAGAGCAAGAAGGCCATCGCCACTCAGATCACCCAGGCGCCCGTCGCGGCCCTGGTCGCCGTGGGCACCAAGGTGCGGGCGAGCACGCCTGCTCCCAGCGCGGGCAACACCTCCGGCGCGGGCATCAACCTGTCCAACGCGGCCATGTGGGACCGCATCGCCCAGTGTGAGTCCGGCGGCAACTGGTCGATCAACACCGGCAACGGCTACTACGGCGGCCTGCAGTTCGACATCCGCACCTGGCTCGGTGCTGGTGGTGGCGACTCTCCACCCGACTTCCGTTGTCGGGTGGAGCGCAACTTTGTCCCTAGACCCGATAAAGGTGCGGCAGGGGGCGGTCGCCTAGAGTCGGCGCCATGGTCGAGCAGAGCGGGTTCCTCGGAGCCGCCCAGATCCGGGAGATCGCCGCCGAGCTGGGTCTGCGCCCGACCAAGCAGTGGGGCCAGAACTTCGTCATCGACGCCAACACCGTCAAGCGGATCGTGCGGCTGGCCGGGGTGACCGCGGCCGACTCCGTGGTCGAGGTGGGCCCGGGCCTCGGTTCGCTCACCCTCGCGCTGCTCCCCGAGGTCGGACACGTCACCGCCGTCGAGGTGGACCCGAACCTCGCCCGGGCGCTGCCGGGCACCGTGAGCCGGCTCGCACCGGCATACGCCGACCGGCTGACGCTGGTGCAGGCGGACGCGATGCAGGTGCGTGAGCTGCCCGACCCCCAACCCACGGCCCTCGTCGCCAACCTGCCCTACAACGTCTCGGTGCCCGTCGTCCTGAACTTCCTCGAAGCCTTCCCGACCCTCGAGCGGGTGCTCGTGATGGTGCAGCTCGAGGTGGCCGAACGGCTCGCCGCCACACCGGGCTCCAAGGCCTACGGCGTCCCGAGTGTCAAAGCCTCCTGGTATGCCGCGGTGCGGCTGGCGGGGACGGTGCCCCGCAGCGTCTTCTGGCCGGTGCCGAACGTCGACTCCGGTCTCGTGGCGCTCGAGCGCCGGCCCGCCCCGACCACCACCGCCACCAAGCGCGACACCTTCACCTGCATCGACGCGGCGTTCGCCCAGCGCCGCAAGACCCTGCGGGCCGCACTGGCGGGGTGGGCCGGCTCGGCGCCCCGTGCGGAGGAGTGCCTGCGCGCGGCCGGCATCGACCACCGGACCAGGGGAGAGCAGCTCGGGATCGACGAGTTCGCAGCGATCGCCGCCGCCCGCTCCGCCCTCCCCGCGCCCTAAGCCCTCCCGGCGCCCTAACGTCTGCTAGCAGAACTTGGCTCTCTCAGCAGAGGTTGCAACATGTGCTGAGAGAGCCAACCTCTGCTGAGCAGGGCGTCCGACCAGGTCCGGCGACCGGCTCAGCGCAGGAGGCAGCCGGCGATCCCGGGGCTGGGGTGCGTGGCCAGCAGCGCGCGGGCCTTGGACCGCGAGATGTTCCACGACAACCAGTCGTCCGTCTTCAGGTCTCCTCCCGGATCGCAGCTGGCGAAGGGGGCCCGCAGGTCGATCAGCGCCGGCGCGGCATCGGTCGAGAGCTCGGCCAGGTAGGCGTAGTCGATCGGCGACTTCGCGTGGGTGCGGGAGAGGTTGTGCTCGGCGATGTAGAGGTCCGGGTTGAGCACGGCGAGCCCGAGCAGGCCCACCGCTCCGAACCGCACGGCCAGCGGCACCAGCCAGCCACGTGCCCCGACCAGTCCCGACGCCATCACCAGCAAGACCACGACGCCGAGCCAGCCCTCGAAGACCGAGACGAGCAGCCGGAGCCGGGTGAAGCCGTAGGCCTCTTCGTAGAGGTGCATCCGGTAGAGCGCCGACACCACCACGACGATCGTCATCACGCAGAGCACGCCGAGCGCCAGGTCGCGGACGCGTCCAGGGATGGCCTTGCGCGCAGCCCAGCCGACGACCGTGAGGGTGAGGATCGTGGCCACGGTCAGCTGGCCGAAGCCTTCGTGGACGTAGTCGGCGTAGGTCAGTCCGGTGGTCCGCTGGAGGTAGTCGTGGCCACCGAACATGGCCGTCGCCTGCGCGACCAGGAAGAGGGCGAAGACGGCGTTGACGGCCATCACCGGCGCGAGCCACTCGAACTGCCGGCGGCTGGGTCGCAGGGGCAGCCGCAGCCGGTCGACGGCTGGGGGAGCAAGGCTCACGTATGCCGCGGCGAGGGTGCCGGCCGCGATGAACACCGCCAGGACGATGCGGGCGGGCAGGTCGTTCCAGGTGATGTCGGGCGTGATGGCGTCGACCCAGGACGCGAACAAGGCGTCAGCCGAGGCGAACAGGGCACCGAAGACGAGCAGCAGGACCACCGAGACGATGGTGGCGCGGGCTGCGGGGATCCAGGCCTGCACGCTGGTCCGGGGCTTCAGCGTGCGGCCCAACCATGGCAGGCCGCGGATGGAGGCAAGGGGAACGGCCGCAGCGGTGCCCAGCAGGGCCAGGACCGAGGACGCCCGCGTCGAGTTCACGGCCACCAGCGCCAACCCGGCCAGCAGGCACAGGATGGTGATCCACGCGGCATCCCTGACGAACAGGGTCGCCACCAGCAGGGCCACGAGGGCCGCGTCGAGGTTGTCGAGCCTGCCCCACCGACGAGCCCCGGGGTGCAGGGCGCGCGCCCCGAGCGCCGTGGCGGCGACAGCGCCGAAGACGAGGGTGGTGCCGATGCCGAGGTTGCGGTCGGGCACCACGATGGCAGCCAGGACCCCGGCAGCCACGGCGCCAGCCACGATGCCGGGTCCCCGCCGGGGGGCGTCGGGCCAGTAGGACGCGAGGCCCTCGTGCGGCGGCGCGGACGGGGGGTTCGGTGCAGGGGCCGGTGGGGTGAGTGTGCTCATGATGGGCTCCTTCGTCGTGATCGGACGGGTCACGTCCGCGGGCAGGGTCACCTCGATGCGGCAGCCGTGGTCGCTGTCGGCGACGGCGATGGTCCCGCCGTGCAGCTGGGCGACCCAGCGGGAGATGGCGAGGCCGAGACCGGTGCCGCTGTTCTGGGCGGCACTGGTCGTGAACCGCTCGAACACCGCGCGCCGGTCGGACGCGGCGATCCCGGGCCCGTCGTCCGCGACGGCAACCAGTACGTCGCCGTCGGCCACCTCGGCGCTCACCCGGACCAGGCCCCCCGCCGGACTGTGGCGGGACGCGTTGTCGAGGAGGTTGGCGAGCAGCTGGTGCACCCGGTCGGGGTCCGCGGGGACAGTGAGGGACTCCGGCCGGACCACCACCGCGTAGCGCAGTCCGTCCACGCGCGCCTGGGCGACAGCCTCCTCGAGCAGGTCGGCGAGCCGCACGTCCTTGAACCGCAACGGCGTCACGCCTTCCTCCACCCGCGAGAGGTCGAGCAGGTCGTTCACCAGGCGGCCCAGACGCTCGGTCTGGGCAAGGGCCCGACGCAGCTCCTCGGGGCTGGGCTGGGACACGCCGTCGACGAGGTTCTCCAGCACCGCCTGCAGTGCCGAGATCGGTGTGCGCAGCTCGTGCGAGACGTTGGCGACGAGGTCGCGCCGGTGCCGGTCGACCATCTCGAGGGTGGCCGACATCCGGTTGAAGGCCCGGGCCAGCTCGCCCACCTCGTCGCCGGACGTGGCGCGCACGCGCTGGGAGTAGTCTCCCTGCGCCATCTGCTGGGCCGCGTGCGTCATCTCGCGCAGCGGCGAGGTCATCCCTCGTGCCAGGAGCTGGGTGATCCCGAGTGCCGCCAGGACCGCGACCGGCACCGTGGCCCACGGCGAGAGGCCCGCGCGGGTGCCCACCACGGCGAGCACCGACGCGACGGTGATGGTGGCCGCCACGAGCAGGCCCAGCTTCACCTTGATGGAGCGGACAGTGTCGAGTGGGCGCAGGTCGTACTTCACGCGCCCACCTCCAGCGCATAGCCGACACCGTGGACAGTGCGCAGGAGGTCGGCCCCGAGCTTGCGGCGCAACGACTTCACGTGGCTGTCGACCGTGCGGGTGCCCGATGCGTCCGCCCAACCCCACACCTCGGCCAGCAGGGCCTCACGGGTGAGGACCGTGCCAGGTCGGGCGGCGAGGCAGGCCAGCAGGTCGAACTCCGTCGGCGTGAGGTGCACCTCGTCCTCCCGGGACCACACCCGCCGCTGGGCGCCGTCGATGCGCAACCCGTTGACCCGCACCGTGGGGGCCGGGGACTCCCTCGCCGCTGCGGCCCGCTCCACCCGTCGCAACAGCGCCCGGATCCGCGCCACCAGCTCACGCATCGAGAACGGCTTGGTCATGTAGTCGTCGGCCCCGATCCCCAGACCGACCAACAGGTCGGTCTCGTCGTCCCGCGCGGTGAGCATCAGCACAGGCACCGGCCGGGCGGCCTGGAGCCGCCGGCATACCTCGTGGCCGTCGAGGCCGGGGAGCATCACGTCGAGCACCACGACCTCCGGGTCCCAGGCCGCGGCGCGGTCCAGGGCGACGAGGCCGTCGTGCACCTGCTCGACGGCGAAACCCTCGGCGGTCAGGCGCGCGGCGATCGCGTCGGCGATGGTGGGTTCGTCCTCGACGACGAGGACGCGGGGCTTGGTGCTCACCTTCTCGAGACTAGGAGAGTGACCCGGTGGGGGAGGGGTAGATGGTGTGAAGGTTCTGTGCAGATGTGCTGGTCCGCGCCGGACCCAGTCACCCCGTTAGGGTGGCGGCCATGACCTCAGCCGCCCTGCCGCCGTCCTCGGTGACGGTGCGCGTCCCGGCAAAGGTCAACCTCGAGCTGCTCGTCGGCCCGCCGCGCGAGGACGGGTACCACCCGCTGTCCACGATCTTCCACGCGGTCAACCTGTTCGACGAGGTGACCGTGATGAGCGCCCCCCGGTGGGGGCTGGCCGTGTCCGGGCCGCAGTCCTTCGGAGTGCCCGTCGACGGCACCAACCTCGCCGCCCGCGCCGCCCAGCGGCTGGCCGAGGTGGCAGGCATCGACGAACCCGTGCACATCACCATCCGCAAGGACATCCCCGTGGCGGGTGGCATGGCCGGCGGCTCGGCGGATGCAGCGGCGACGTTGGTCGCCTGCGACCTGCTG
Source organism: Pedococcus sp. P1_H8 (assembly GCF_056405175.1). Taxonomy (NCBI): domain Bacteria; kingdom Bacillati; phylum Actinomycetota; class Actinomycetes; order Micrococcales; family Intrasporangiaceae; genus Pedococcus; species Pedococcus sp. P1_H8. The sequence goes on along the minus strand of NZ_JBFUCP010000008.1, from coordinate 87,738 downwards.
TGGGGGACCGGCCTGTCCCGCCCCGAGCTCGAGGAGATCGCCGCGGGGTTGGGCAGCGACGTGCCCTTCCTGCTCGGCGGGGGCACCGCGATGGGTTCGGGGCGCGGCGAGCGGCTGGCGCCGGTGTTGGCCCGCGGCAGCTACCACTGGGTCTTCGCCCTCAGCGAGGACGGCCTCTCGACCCCGGCCGTGTATGCCGAGTGCGACCGTCTGAGGGGCGACCGCACCGTGCCCGACCCCTCGCCGAGCGCCGAGATGATGACGGCGCTGCGTTCGGGCGATGCCCGCGCGCTGGGTGCCGCCCTGTCGAACGACCTCCAGGCAGCAGCGATCTCGCTCCGGCCGGCCCTGGGTGACGTGCTCGACGCGGGGCTGGAGTTCGGTGCGCTCGGAGGCGTCGTCTCCGGGTCAGGCCCGACGGTCGCCTTCATCGCCGAGTCCAACGAGGCCGCCCTCGACCTCGCGGTCTCCCTGACGGCCTCGGGTGCGGTCCAGGACGTCCGCCGTGCGACCGGTCCGGCGCACGGAGCCCACGTCATCAGCGCTCCACGGCCGGGCTGAGCAGCAGATGGCCAACCTGATCAGCGTCGAGCGCGCCTCCCTCGCCCTCGGCACCGCCCACGTGCTCGACGAGGTCTCTCTCGGGGTGCTCGGCGGCGACCGGATCGGCGTGGTCGGGCGCAACGGTGGGGGCAAGACCACCCTGCTGCGCGTCCTCGCCGGCCACCTCGAGGTGGACTCGGGACGGGTGACCCACGCAGGGGTGTCGCGGGTCGGAGTGCTCGCCCAGGACGACGTCCTCGACCCCGGTCACACCGTCCACGAAGCGGTCCTCGGCGACCTGGCGGAGCACGTGTGGGCCGGTGACCCGCGCATCCGCGACGTCCTCACGGGGCTGCTCGGCGGGATCGGCGCCGAAGCAGTCGGTGGTTTCGACGCGCTCGTGGGGCCCTTGTCCGGTGGGGAGCGCCGGCGCCTCGCGCTGGCTGCGCTGCTGGTGCAGGACCCGACCGTGCTGTTCCTCGACGAGCCGACCAACCACCTCGACGTCGAGGGTGTGGCCTGGCTCGCCGAACACCTGGTGCGGCACCGCGCCCGCCCGGACAACGCAGTCGTGGCGATCACCCACGACCGGTGGTTCCTCGACGAGATCGCCACCACCACCTGGGAGGTCGTGGAGGGCAAGGTCAACGCCTTCGACGGCGGCTACGCGGCCTACGTCCTGGCGAAGGCCGAACGAGAGCGGATGGCGGCGGTGACCGCCGAGCGGCGCGACAACCTGCTCCGCAAGGAGCTCGCCTGGCTTCGCCGCGGTCCGCCGGCGCGCACCACCAAACCGAAGTTCCGCATCGACGCGGCCAACTCCCTCATCGCCGACGAACCACCCGCGCGCGACGACGTCGAGCTGATGCGGTTCGCCACGACCCGGCTGGGCAAGGACGTCGTCGACCTGGTGGACGCGTCGGTGAGCCTCGGTGACCGGCTGCTCCTCGACCGGGTCACCTGGCACCTCGCGCCCGGCGAGCGGGTCGGCATCGTCGGGGTCAACGGGTCCGGCAAGTCGACGTTGCTGCGCGCCATCGCCGGCCAGATCGCGTTGTCCTCGGGCAAGCGCAAGGAGGGGGTGACCGTCCGCCTCGCCTATCTCACCCAGGAGGTGCGCGAGCTCGAGCGGTATGCCGACTGGCGCGTCATCGAGGCGATCGAGGACGTCCGCAAGTACATCCGTCTGGGCCGCAAGGAGGTCAGCGCGTCGCAGCTCGCGCAGCGGCTCGGCTTCACGGGTGGTCGGCAGCAGACGCGGGTCTCGGACCTGTCCGGTGGCGAGCGCCGTCGGCTCCAGCTGACCCGGCTGCTGATGGACGAGCCGAACGTCCTGCTGCTCGACGAACCGACGAACGACCTCGACATCGAGACGCTGACCTCCCTGGAGGACGTCCTCGACGGGTGGGCGGGCACGCTGCTCGTCGTGTCGCACGACCGCTACCTGCTTGAACGTGCCTGCGACAAGCAGATCGCGCTGCTCGGCGACGGCCGGATCCGCGAGCTCCCCGGCGGCGTCGAGCAGTACCTCGAGCTGCGACGGGCCGCCGCCGCGCCGACGCTCCCCGCCGCCGCGCCGACCTCGCCTCCCGCCACGGCCTCGCCGTCCTCGAGTGCGCCCCAGACGATGCGTTCGCCGGCCGACCTGCGGGAGGCCCGCAAGGACATGGCGCGGGTGGAGAAGCAGCTGGCCCGCCTCGGTGAGCGCGAAGAACGGATCCACGCCGAGATGGCACAGTCGGCCACCGACCACGCCAAGGTGCTCACCCTCAACGGCCAGCTGCGCGCGATCGTCGACGAGCGCGAGACGCTCGAGCTCGAGTGGCTGGCCGCGGCGGAGATCGTCGGCTGAGTCGACGCCCGGGCGTAGGGCCCCGAGCTCGGCATGGCGGCCGGTCAGGCCAGCTCTTCGGCCATCCAGTCACACCACTCCAGGGCCGCGCGCCTGGTCCGAACGCCGCCCTCAAGGGTGAGTCGGCTGGCGAACAAGGGATGGCTGCGGTCGCGCGCGTCGGGCTGGCCTTCCAGCCCGGCGAGCTCGGACTCGTAGGCACCCAGTGCGGCCGCGTGCCGGGCACGGGACTGGGCCACCAGGCTCCGCGCCCGGTCTGCGTCGACGGCCCAGATCGACCAGAGCCGCAGCGTCTCGAGGTCCCGGACGGGCTGGGGCTCCAGCTCGCCGGCCACCCAGTGCCTCAGCGCCTCGAGGCCGGCGTGGGTCACGGCATACCGCTTGGTGGGCAGCGGGCCGGCTCCGTCGACCACCTCGTGCTCGACCAGGTGGGCTGCCTCGAGGCGGGCGAGTTCGGGGTAGATCTGGCTGTGGCCGGCGGTCCAGAAGTAGCCCACGGGGCGCTCCATGCGACGCGCCAGGTCATAGCCCGTGAGTGGCGAGCGGGCCAGCAGGCCCAAGATCGCGCAGCCGAGGTTGGAGGGGGTGGACCGAGCACTCCGCATATGTCAATGTTGACATATGCGGCGGACCTGGGCGGGGATGGTGGCCATCGTGGTGCTGGCGGGTTGTGGTGGGGGCGGCTCGGACGGGCCCGCTTCGACACCCACCCGCACGCCGACCCCCTTGCCGATCGTCACCCCGACCTCGATCGAGGACCGCTGCAAGGTCCCCCACGAAGGCGGCGAGCTCATCGAGCTGACCGCCGCGGACGGTAGCGTGATGAGCGGCGCTGTCGAGGGCGACGGTGAGCGTGCCGCCGTGTTCCTGCACCAAACCAGCCCCAGCGGCTTCTGCGGTTGGGTCGCGTATGCCGCGTGGGCAGCGGACCGGGGGGTCAGTGCGGTGCTGCTCGACCTCTGTGGATGGGGCCGGTCGAGGTGCCGCCCAGAGCTGGCCGCGGACCCGATGGCCCAGGTCCGGCTGGCCGTCGACGAGGCGCGTCAGCGCGGCGCCAGGTCGGTGACGGTCGTCGGTGCCTCGCTCGGCGGGGCGACTGCGCTCGCGGTCGGCCAGCAAGCGGGCGCGGACGCGATCGTCGACCTTTCGGGCCCCTTCTCGTATCCCGGGCTGGCCTCCGCAGAGGTCGCAGCGATAGGAGTCAGCGTGCCGCTGCTGGTCGCCATGGCCCCCAACGACACGCAGATGCAACCGACCAAGCTCGAGGCGGCCGTCGGGACCGGGCCCGCCCAGGTCAAGCGCTTCATCAAGCCCGGTGACGGCCACGGCTGGGGCCTGCTCAACGACGGCACCGATGCCGCGCCCGAGTGGACGCCGTTGGCGACGACGGTCCTGCGGTGGGTGCAGGGCAGGTACGACGGGTGAGGAGCTCAGGTCTCGAAGGGTGACAGCAGCCGTCGGAGCATCGCCGCGAGCTCGTCGCGGTCGCCGGAGGAGAGCTCCGCGAGGAGGTCGCGCTCGCGGTCGAGCAGGTCGGCCATGGCGTCGTCGACGGTGCGCTGGCCCGTGGGCGTGAGGCGCACGATGACGCCGCGGCGGTCGGACGGGTCAGGGCTGCGACCGACCAGGCCTCGGCGCTCGAGCCGGTCGACGCGGTTGGTCATCGTGCCGCTCGTGACGAGGGTCTGTCGGATGAGCTGGCCCGGCGACAGCTGATAGGGGTCGCCGGCCCGGCGCAGGGCCGAGAGCACGTCGAACTCCCACCCCTCGAGCTGGTGCCGGGCGAAGGCCTGGACCCGGTCGAGGTCGAGCCGGCGGGCCAGCCGGGAGACGCGGGACAGGATCTGCAGCGGCGCCACGTCGAGGTCTGGCCGCTCGCGCCGCCACGCCTCGACGATGCGGTCGACGTCGTCGGGCGGGGGAGTCGACATGGTGACAACTGTACCTTCCGTCAAGTATCTTGATATCAAGATAACCACTCCAGAGGTCGTCGGGAGGCTGCCGTCATGAGCACCACGTGGGATCCCCAGCAGTACGCCAAGTTCTCCGACCACCGGTCCCGGCCGTTCGGCGACCTGATGGCGCGAGTGGGTGCGAGCGCTCCGCGCCTGGTCGTCGACCTCGGCTGCGGCAACGGCCCCCTGACGCTCTCGCTCGCCGAGCGCTGGCCAGCCGCGCGGATCGTGGGGGTGGACCACTCGCCGCCGATGCTCGAGGCCGCCCGGTCCTCGGATCGCGATGGTCGTGTCGAGTGGGTGGAATCCGATGTGGCCCAATGGGATCCGACCAGTTTGGGCGCAGCTCCAGACGTCATCGTCACGAACGCCACCCTTCAGTGGGTGCCTGGCCACGTGCAGCTCCTGACGCGCTGGGCATCGGCCCTGGCGCCCGACGGATGGCTCGCCATGCAGGTGCCGGGCAACCTCGAAGCGCCATCCCACGCCCTCATGCGCGAGGTGGCGCAGGACCATCCCGCGGCAGACCGTCTGCGACCAGCCCTCGAGCGCCTGGCCGTCGAGGATCCTGCGGTCTACGTCGAACTTCTCGGGAGTGTCGGACTCGAGGTCGATGGGTGGGAGACGACCTACCAGCACATCCTCGATCCCCAAGCGCAGCAGGCCAATCCGGTGCTCGAATGGGTGCGAGGCACGGGGCTCAGACCGGTCCTCGAAGCCCTGGCCGACGAGGACGAGCGCGACGCCTTCCTGGCCGACTACGACGCGCGGCTCCGCGCGGCATACCCCCGGACGCCGATAGGCGTGATCTTCCCGTTCCGGCGCATCTTCGTCGTGGCCCACCGACCCGCAGGCTCAGTCCGGTGACTGTCGTCGGCCTCCATCACGTCCAGATCGCCTGCCCTGACCGCACTCGTCCCGTGCAGTGGCCTCCGCATCTGCATGATGCGACCTACGGTGGTGTATGGCCTCTTACGTGAAATCCGTGACCTTCGATTGTTCCAGCGCGCTCCGGCTTGCAGCGTTCTGGGCCGCAGCCCTCGGGTCCAATGTCGACGAAGACAGTTCTGACGACCGTGCGTGGGTGGAGCCGGCGGGGTGGGGTGGTCCCAACCTGTGGTTTCAGCGCGTCCCTGAAGGCAAGACCGCGAAGAACCGTCAGCACTTCGACCTCCGCGCCATGGGGTCAGTCAGTGCCGAGGTCGAACGACTGGTGGCTCTGGGCGGCTCGGTGATCGGCGGGGACGGCGACCTCGTGGTCATGGCTGATCCTGAGGGCAACGAGTTCTGCGTCGAGTCCTGACACCAGTACCCGCTCACTGGGACCGGTCAGAGCTTGCGGGCGATGGTCAGCCCATCGAAGGCGGTGAGCACGACCGTCTCGACCCGGTCGTCCTCGACCACCAGGTCGTTGAAGGCGCGCAGCGCGTCGAGGTTGTCGCCGGAGGCGGTGTCGTCGGCCACCTCACCACTCCACAGCACGTTGTCGGCCAGCAACAGTCCGCCCGGCCGGACCCGGGGCACCAGCTCGTTCCAGTAGTCCACGTAGCCGCCCTTGTCGGCGTCGATGAAGACCAGGTCGACGGTCGCTGCCGCGGGCAGGGCGCGCAGGGTGTCGAGCGCTGGCGCGATCCGCAGGTCGATGCGATCCGCGACGCCGGCCTCCTGCCAGGCCTGTCTGCCGATCGCGGTCCACTCCTCGCTGATGTCGCAGCAGACCAGGGTGCCCCCGTCGGCCAGTCCGCGGGCGATGCAGAGGCTCGAGTAGCCCGTGAACGTCCCGACCTCGACGGCCGACCGCGCTCCGACGAGACGGGCGAGCATGGTCAGGAGCTGGCCCTGGTCGTCGCCGACCTGCATGCCGGCGGGGCTGCCGAGGGCTTGGGTCCGCTCCTGAAGTCGGCGCACCACGGGGTCGGGCCGCCACGAGCTGTGCGCGGCGGCATAGTCGCGAACGGCGTCTGTGACCAGGAACGAGCGCATGCCGGTCAGGCTAGTCCGGCGAGTCCGCCCAGGTCAGGCAGCGCGGTCAGTCCGCGGTGAGCAGCGACGGCTTCTTTTCGAGACCTGCGAGGCCGTTCCAGGCGAGGTTGACCAGATGAGCCGCGACATCGGCCTTCTTCATCTTGCGCGAGTCCAGCCACCACTGGCCCGTGAGGGCGACCATGCCGACGAGCATCTGGGCATACAGGGGAGCCGTCTTGGGGTCGAGTCTGCGGCGCTTGAACTCGGCGGCAAGGATGTGCTCGACCTGGCTCGCGACGTCCGAGATGAGGCTGGCGAACGACCCCGTCGACTGTCCGGCGGGGCTGTCCCGCACCAGGATCCGGAAGCCGTCGGTGTTGCTCTCGATGTAGTCCAGGAGGGCGCCCGCGGCGCGCTCGAGGGTCTCGCGGCTGTTGAGCTCGGCGCTCAGCGCGCCGGTGATGCCCCCGAGCAGTGCCGCGATCTCGCGGTCGACGACGACGGCGTAGAGCCCCTCCTTGCCGCCGAAGTGCTCGTAGACGACCGGCTTGGACACGCTGGCCTTCGCGGCGATCTCCTCGACCGTCGTGCCCTCGAATCCCTTGTCCGCGAACAGTTTCCGACCGACCTGAATGAGCTGCTCGCGGCGCTGCTTGCCGGTCATGCGGGCGCGGGAGCCAGAGGTGGTGATCTTGTCGTGGGCGTCGGTCACACGGTCCATCATGCCGCCTGCGTAGCGTGGTGGTCGTGAAGGGCAATGCCCGGTATGCCGGGGGCGCGCGGCGGTGGGCGATGTCGGCTGCCGCCGTGGTCGCGTTGCTGCCGCTCGGCGTGGCCCTCGACCACGGGCTCCTGGGGCGTGCCGAGTCCGCCCCCACCCCGGTCGCGTCCCCGCCTGTCGCGTCCCCCTCGTCGCCGGTCCTGCCGGTCCCGCCGGTGGCCACGGCCGTGCCCGGCCTCGACATCCCCACGGCCCCACGGGTGGTCGCCGACCACCTGACCTTCGGTGCCGCGCGCAAGGCCGAGACCGCGGCATACGCCCAGCGCCACTATGGGACCCGCACGTGGCGGCTGGCGCCGACCACGATCGTCCTGCACTACACGGAGAGTGACACCTATGCCTCGGCTCGCTCGCTCTTCGAGGCGGACCTGCCCAACCGCGGTGAGCGCCCGGGAACCTGCGCCCACTACGTCGTCGACCAGGACGGGACCATCCACGAGCTGGTGCCGCCGACCGTGATGTGTCGGCACGCGGTGGGACTCAACCACCTGGCCATCGGCATCGAGTTCGTCCAGTCGTCGAGTGGCCACGACTCCCGGTGGGCGGTGCAACAGGTGCTGCGTCGCAGGGTGCAGGTTGCCGCGGGGGTCGCCCTCGTCGAGGACCTGCAGCGACGGTTCGCAATCTCTGACAGCGATGTCATCGGGCATGCGATGGCCAACGACGCCAAGGGGTTTCGCGACCTCGAGGGCTGGCGCAACGACCACACCGACTGGCAGCAGGCGGAGGTCGACCGGTTCCGGTCGCTCCTGACGACGACGCCCTGACGACAGCCCTCAGGCGGCGAGGCGTCGGGCGTCGATGCGCTTGGCCACCGGCCACCGGACGTCGGTGGCCCAGCCGAATCTCTCGAACGCCCAGATGACCCGCGCCGTTGAGTCGACCTGCCCCTTCTCGACGCCGTGGCGGGCGCAGGTCGGGTCGGCGTGGTGCAGGTTGTGCCAGGACTCGCCCATCGACAGGACGGCCAGCCACCAGACGTTTCCCGACTTGTCGCGGCTCTTGAACGGACGCTCGCCGATGGTGTGGCAGATCGAGTTGATCGACCAGGTGACGTGGTGTAGCAGGGAGACCCGCACCAGGGAGGCCCAGAAGAACGCGGTCAGCGCTCCCTGCCAGCTCATCGACCAGAGTCCGCCCACCACGGCCGGCAGCAGCATCGAGCCGGCGACGATCAGCGGGAAGGCCCGGTCCACCTTCTGCAGGTCCGTGTCGGCCATCAGGTCGGGGGCGTACTTGCTGCGCGGAGTCTGCTCGACGTCGAACAGCCAGCCGGTGTGTGCCCACCACAGGCCCTTGGCCAGTGCCGGGATCGTCTCGCCGTAGCGCCAGGGGCTGTGCGGGTCGCCTTCCCGGTCGGAGAAGGCGTGGTGGCGGCGATGGTCGGCGACCCACCGGACCACCGGCCCCTGGATGGCCATGGAGCCCGCGATCGCGAGGGCGACCTTCAGCCCGCGACTGGCCTTGAACGAGCCATGCGTGAAGTAGCGGTGGAAGCCCACGGTGATGCCGTGCCCCGCGACGGCATACATGACGACGGCGATCACGATGTCGTGCCAGCCGAGGCCCCAGCCCCAGGCGACGGGCACCGCTGCGAGCAGCGCGAGGAACGGGATGCCGATGAACAGCGCCAGCGCGACCTGTTCGCCGCGCGCCTTCCGCTCGGGTGCCACGGCCGGGGTCTGGTCCTGCGTCGGCGCCTGCGTCGGCTCCTGCGTCGGCTGGAGAGCGGGCGCGGTCTGCGCGGAGGTGGTCGGGGGCGTCATCGCAGGGGAACCTTCCTTCGGTTCGTCGCCACGGAGGCATCATCAACTTACGAAACCGTAACCTACGGAAACGTAGGTTGTCACCGTGTCGCGCTGCTGCACCAAGCACGTCGGTCCGGGCGATGCCCAGGTATGCCGCGTGCTTGGCTACCCTTGGCGGGTCCCCGCAGGGGGCGTTCCCCGGTTGGTCTGCTGGTAGGGCCCGCCTGACTTTGAATCAGGACAAGCGACGTAGGTTCGATTCCTACCCGGGGAGCAAGCTGAGCGAAGCGATGCTTGTCCCCGGGTAGGAATCTCGGGAGCGGCATCGCGGCGCCGAGGTACGAGGCGGAGCGAGGACGCGGCTCCTACCCGGGGAGCAAGCTGAGCGAGCGATGCTCGACCGCGCCAACTCGAGCGAACTAGCTCTCGAGCGCGAGGCGGGGCGTTAAGGGAGCATCAAGATTCCTGCGACCGCGTCAAGGACGCGTCAAGAGCCGCAGCCCTCGGGTGACCGCGGTGCTTCAGTCGGGCTGTGACCGAACTGCTACGTGTCCCCAAGCGGCTCTTGGTGGGCCGACCCCTGTTGAGCTCGCAGATGGGCGACACCCTGCTGCCGAAGAAGCTGGCGCTTCCGGTGTTCTGCAGTGACCCGTTGTCGTCCAACGCGTATGCCACTGAGGAGATTCTGCTCGTGCTGAGCCTGGGTGGGCTGACGGTGCTGCACCTCACACCGCTCGTGGCGGCCGGGGTCGTGCTCCTGCTCGTGGTCGTCGTGCTGTCCTACCGGCAGACCTGTCACGCCTATCCAGACGGTGGTGGAGCGTATGCCGTCAGCCGGGCCAACCTGGGGCGCGGCGCCGCGCTCGTGGCAGCCAGCGCCCTGCTGGTCGACTACGTCCTGACGGTGGCGGTGTCGGTCGCGGCAGGCGTGGCCAACATCGTCTCGGCCGTCCCGGCGCTGGCGCCACACGCGCTCACGCTGTCGGTGGGGCTGGTGGCCCTGCTCGCGGTGATCAACCTGCGCGGGATCAAGGAGTCCGGAGCCGCCTTCGCCATCCCCACCTACGGGTTCGTCGCCTCAGTCTTCGTCATGCTCGCCCTCGGGATGTACCGGACTGCAACCGGGGCGCCTCCGGTCGCCGAGTCCGCGCAGCTCGGCATCCACGCCGAAAACCACGTCTCAGGGTTGCTCGTGCTGGCCCTCGCGCTACGAGCCTTCGCCTCGGGGTGCACCGCGCTGACCGGGGTCGAGGCCGTGAGCAACGGGGTGCCCAACTTCAAACGACCCAAGAGCCGCAACGCCGCCGACACCCTGGCGATCATGGGCGTCCTGACCATCGTCATGTTCGTCGGCCTGACCGCAATGGCCCTCATCGCGAAGGTCCACGTCGCGCACGACCCCTCCATGCTGATCGGGGCTCCTGACGGCTACACCCAGAAGACGGTCATCGCGCAGATCGCGGGTGCCATCTTCGGGGGGAGCAGCATCGGCTTCTACGCGGTACAGGCCTTTACTGCAGCCATTCTGGTCCTGGCCGCCAACACCGCCTTCAACGGCTTTCCCATCCTCGCCTCCCTTCTCGGAGAGGACGGCTACCTGCCGCGACAGTTCGCCCGACGGGGGGACCGGCTGGTCTTTTCCAACGGAGTCGTCATCCTGGCCCTGCTCGCGATCGGACTGCTGTGGGCGTTCGACGCGAACACCACCCGCTTGATCCAGCTGTACATCATCGGTGTGTTCGTCTCCTTCACCCTCAGCCAGGCCGGGATGGTGCGGCACTGGCAGCAGCTGCTCGCCAGTCCGGCAGCACGGGACAGGGCAAGCACCAAGCGCAAACTGGTCGTCAACGCGGTCGGCGCAGCCGTGACCGGACTGGTGCTGGTCATCGTGCTCATCACGAAGTTCACCCACGGTGCCTGGCTCGTCGTGGTGGCCATGCCTCTGCTCATCGCCCTGATGACCCTCATCCGCAAGCACTACCGGACCGTGGCCCAAGCTCTTCGGCCAGCCGCTGGTGGGGTACTCCTGCCCGCCCGTATCCACACGCTCGTGCTGGTGTCGACGCTGCACGCTCCCACGCTGCGCGCGTTGGCATTCGCCAGAGCGACCAGGCCCGCGAGCCTCCGGGCGGTGACCGTGCGCACGAGCACCGATGCCACCGAACGACTGTCAGCCCAGTGGATCGAGCGGGACATCCCGGTGGAGCTGACCGTCCTGGACTCGCCGTTCCGTGACATGACGCGCCCGGTCCTCGAGCATGTCCGCGAGCTCCTGCGCGACCATCCCCGCGATGTCGTGTCGGTGTTCATCCCCGAGTACGTGGTCAGCCGGTGGTGGGAACACGTTCTGCACAACCAGAGCGCTCTACGGCTCAAGGCTCGGCTGCTGTTCGAGCCCGGCGTCATGGTCACCTCCGTGCCTTGGCAGCTCTCCGCTGACAATCCGGGCGACAGGCTCGATGGTCCGCACACCGACTCCTCAGGCACGACGGCGGGGGTCGCTTCGGAGGACCTGTCCACCACAGCCGACACCACCCGTGTGTCACGCTGAGCTCATGCAGCGGGCCGCCCTGGGAGCACAGCCCAACGGACAAACAACTCCCGCAACCGTGCCGCCCCCGGGGGTCAACGGGCTGTCACGAGGGCGGCAGCTCACCGGCCTGGGACTGTGCCTTGTCGGCCTACCCCTGCTGACCTGGGTGATGGTGAGTCTCCGGGCGTCGGGGCCTGGTGAGAGCGTGCTGCTGATCTATCTCCTGGCTGTCGTGGTGGTCGCCGTCGTCGGCGGGATGCTGCCGGGGCTGCTCGGGGCAGTCGGCGGTTTCCTCCTGGCCAACTGGTTCCTCACGCCGCCGTTCCACACGTTCACCGTCGGCCAGCCCGGTGCGCTGACCGACCTCGTGGTTTTCGTGCTGGCGGCAGCGCTCGTCAGCGTGACCGTCGAGGTCGGCGCCAGGAACCGCGCCAAGGCGGAGCGAAACCGCATGCAGACCCACCTCGTTGCGAACTTGAGCTCGGCCGAGATGCAAGGCGTGAGCGTGGAGCAAGTCCTCGACCAAGTGCGCCAGCTGTACACCATGAGCACCGTGGTCCTGGCCCCCCACGCAGACCCGCAGCAGCCCGTGGCCGCCGTGGGGCCCCCGGCCGCTGGCTCGCCGGTGCTGTCCATTCCCGCGTCCGACACGTTGAGCCTGCTCGGGTACGGCCGGCCCGTGTTCGCCGAGGACCGGGTCCTCCTGCAGGCCTTGGCCGGGACCGCCGGGCGCGCGTGGGAGACCGCGCGGCTCGCCGAGGAGGCTGCTCGAGCTGAACAGCTCGCGCAGACCGACCGGGTCCGATCCGCCCTCCTCACCGCCGTGGGCCACGACCTTCGGACCCCGCTGGCGGGAATCAAGACCGCTGCGTCCGGACTGCGGCAGCCCGACGTGGCATGGGAGTCCGGCGAGCAGGACGAGCTGCTCGCCACCATCGAGGACGGCGCGGACAGGCTCGCCGCGCTCGTGGACAACCTCCTCGCGATGAGCCGCATCCAGGCAGGCGCACTGTCCGTGGACGCTCATCCAGTGGATGTCGAGGAGATCGCCTCCCGGGCTCTGCTCGCCCACGACACCCAGCGCGTCGCCCTCGCCATCGCCGACGGACTGCCCCCTGTCATGGCCGATGGCGGACTGCTCGAGCGTGTGCTGGCGAACCTCGTGGACAACGCCGTTCGCTACACCCCCGAAGGGCGTCAGGTCACCGTCACCGCGGTCTCGCGCCCCGCGTCGGCCCCCACCGACATCGAGATCCGGGTGGCCGATCACGGTCCCGGCGCCGAACCCACGAACTGGGAGGAGATGTTCCTACCCTTCCAGCGTCTGGGGGACAGCACACCTGGGGGGGTAGGGCTCGGTCTGGCCATCGCACGGGGGTTCACAGAGGCCATGGGCGGAACCGTCCGGCCATCACCGACCCCCGGCGGCGGCCTGACCATGACCATCCTGCTCCCGGCGGCGACGCCGTGACGAAAGTGCTCATCGTCGAGGACGATCTGCGGCTTCGCCGGGCCTTGGCCATCAACCTGCGCGCCCGTCACTACGAGGTCAGGGCTGTCGCCGACGGGACCTCAGCTCTCTCCGCGGCAGCAGCCGACCTGCCCGACATCGTCATCCTCGACCTCGGGCTGCCCGACATCGACGGCGTCGACGTGGTCAGTGGCCTCCGGGGCTGGACAGAGGTGCCCATCATCGTGCTGTCCGCAAGGGACGCCCAAGCAGACAAGGTCGACGCCCTCGACGCTGGCGCCGACGACTACGTCACCAAACCGTTCGGCATGGACGAGCTCCTGGCGCGGTTGCGCGCCAGCCTGCGACGAGCTGCCCCAGCGGAGGACGTGCCGACCCTTGAGGCTGGCGCCTTGATCATCGACCGGCGGGCCAAGCGCGTGACCCGAGCAGGTCAGGAGGTGCGCCTCACGCCGACCGAGTGGCACCTGCTCGAGGTTCTCGTGGGCGAGCCCGGAAAGCTCATCCCTGGGCGCCAGTTGTTGCAGGAGGTGTGGGGTCCCTCCTACGGCGACGAGAGCAATTACCTCCGGGTCTACATGGCGACGCTGCGGCGCAAGCTGGAGGAGAATCCGTCAACTCCGCGCCACCTCATCACCGAACCCGGACTCGGCTACCGGTTCGAGCCCTAGCTCAAGCCGTCGTGCGAGGAGCCTCAGAGGCAGGTCGCCCTAGGCGTCGAAGTCCCAGGCGATGAGCTTGTCGAAAACGCCTCGGTCACCTTCGAGGGCGAGGGTCTCCAGCGGAACGCGGCCGTAGAACATCAGGACGAGATCACTGGCGGTGCCTCGGCAGGAGGCATCCACTGCCAGCGCATCATCGTCGCCGGCGTCGCCGGCCTCGGGTAGCCGGGCGATCCGTGAGCCGTCCGCCGACACCCATTGGCGCCAGGAGCGGCCCTCGGTGGCGTGGTAGTCGACGACGGCGGGCTCGTGCGGCCAGGCGAGCGTCGTGGCGCAGCAGGTCACCAGGAACTCCTCGGCCCCGTCGAGCGCCACCTCGTCCGGGAGCGGCTCCGCGGACTCCGCGGTGAGCTGCGCGTCGTAGGTGTGCATCGCGATCTCCTGGAGCTGGTGCCGGGCGACCGCGCCGCAGGTCTCCGGTGACTGCGAATCGCCCCACCAGGTCCAGCAACCGCGGTCCGGGCCGGCTTCCCGAAGGGCGTTCACGAGCTGCTCGGTCGACGCAGCCATCCAGGCCACCAGGGCATCGCGCTCCGTCGGGGCAGTGGGGGAGTCCTCGGCCGTGGCCTTGCCAGTGGCTCCAGGTCCCGCCGCGACGGTGGCCGCCCAGGCCCGGCGCCCTACGCCCAGGTGCTGCACCAGGTCGAACAGGGTCCACTCGGGGCAGGTCGGCACCTGCACGTCGAGACTGGGCGCGGAGGAGACTGCGGCGCAGAAGGCGGCTGATCGTTCGTCGATGAGCCGGAGCAGGTCTGGGAAGTCCACCGTGTTTTTCACTCGCGCTGTCTATCACCCTGCTCGGGACACGGGACAGCGAATTAATGACCGGCGCGGGCGCACTCAGCCGCGCTGGCCACCGCCGAATGAGGGTTCAGCACCTCGGAGGTCGTAGATCGGCGAGCGTCGCCAGTGGCTGCCTGCGCGTGTCCCATTGATCACGAATGTCATCAACCGATCAGTCCGACTTTGCATGGACTTGACCTTCTCTTGACTATTGCATTACCTCGGACGCCATGCTCGGCGGTGCAGGGGCGACGCAGGGTCCGCCTCGCGAATGAGGGGATCACACCATCATGTTCAGAAAGCTTGCGGCAGTTGCCGCACTCGGGGCCGGCATCCTGCTGGCCGCTGCGGGCTCGGCGTCCGCCTACACGCTGGACGCGTCCGGAGTGGGCTGGGTCGGCAAGGGCGAGGTCCAGAGCGCCTACGGCTGGAACAACAAGGCGATGCAGGACAACGTCGGAGGCGTCACGTTCGTCTATGACAGCGTCTCCACGTACGAGGTGGTCTGCGAGTTCGACACTCCCAGCGGAAACCACCACGTCATCACGAACCACAAGACGACGGGCGTCTTGGCGACCATCGGCAGCGATGCCCGCAACAACAGCAGCGGCAAGCAGGGACCCATGACGGGCTGGTACCTCACCGGGTTCGGTGCGGGGACGTGGAGCGGCCAGGCCGTGCCCGCCGTCGGCGACGGCTGCCCCGGCAACAGTGGCCTCGGAGCCGTCACCTCCGTGACGCAGACCGGCGTGGGCGAGGGCGGCCTGTATGCGGTGTGGAACGGTCAGCGCCGACTCCTGACCCTGACCGTGGCCACCACGACCGTCTGACCAAGGGTGCGCCGGCGGACTCGCCGGACCCTCGCGCCGAGCACCATCCGGAAGGACCCGACTCCAGGTCGGGTCCTTCCTGTTTGGGGGCCAAAGGGAGTCCAGTCCGGTCGGAAGGGCCGGCCCAGTGCGCCGTCCGACGGCCCGACCCTGAGCTCGGCTGAACGCCGACCCCGAGAGCCAGGCCCGACAACCGGGGCCGCGTCAGGGTTGCACCCGATGGGCGGCACGGCCGCCACGGCCCACAGTGGAGGTGTCCGGGAAAGGCCCGGCCACCATCCCGAAGGAAGTGCTCCACCCATGAACGACATCCACTCGAGCTTCGCCCAGCAAGGCCTGGTCCGTCCGCGCGGCGAGCGCGTCCTCGGCGGTGTGGCCTCAGGGCTCGGACGACGCTTCGGCATCGCACCGTGGCCGGCGCGAATCCTCTTCGTGCTGCTGCTCATGGTGATTCCTGGCAGCCAGATCCTCATCTACCCGATCCTGTGGATCCTCATGCCGTCCGAGGCCACGACAGTCCGCCCGTCGTACCAGGGCCCCGGCCCCGCTGCAGCTCCCGCTTCCTGACCCTGCTCGGTTGGGTCCTAGCGGGTGGAGGGCGCGCATCGCGAGATGCCCCCAGGCGCATCTCGCCCGGGGGCATCTCGCGTCGAGGGTGGGGCTAGGTCGTCGTGGACGACGACGGAGTGGTGGACGACGACGACGGAGTCGTCGATGTGGTGGTGGTCGGCGCGCACCGGTAGTCGGACAGGTTGAAGTTGCCCGACCAGGTCACGGGGACGACCGCTGTTGCGTCGGTGACCAGCACTGCGGTTGCGAGCACGTAGTGGGCCGTGCCCCCGGTGATCTTGTCGCGAGCCACGGTGTACGTCCCGCCCGCGACCACCGTGATGGTTGCCGGTGCGGCGGAACCGATCTGGGTGATGACGAAGTGGGCGCCCACCAGCCCGTCAGGGCAGTCGGCGGCGTGGCCGGCAAGGTTGCCGACATGCACGACCTTGGTGTCGACGGCCTGGGCGGTCGACGTGGACAGGAAGCCCAGTCCGACAGCCGTGATGATGGCCAACAGCACCGCCGGTACTCGCCATTTGAAGGAGATTGTTCTCATTACCCTTCCCTTCCTTGCTGTGGGTATTTGGGCCTTCAGTGTTGTGGCCTGCCCAGGACCGGACCTCGCCTACGGGTGTGAGCCCCACCTGCGTCTATTGCATGAGGCGCTCGAGTGGTTTTCGGTCGAGCCGGCCGGCCTCACCCGAATGTCGTAGACCTCGCCCACCAACGGCAGGACGACCGTCCCCGTCATCGATATGAACTAGGTGCTCTCGCGGCCCTATCTCTCGAATTTCCTTGCTGTTAAAGGGAAATGACGACTACCGTCCTAGTCGGACCTCCATGGGTCCGACCTGTCCGAGGGGGACACAATGCGAGTCGCAAACCATCGCTCTTTCGTCCGACCGGTCCGGGTCGCCGTCGTCATGATGTTGGCCGCGGTCGCCACTCTTGCGAGTGGCGCAGGAGGCGGGTTCGCAGCCGCATCGAGCGCGTCCAGCCAGTCGACCGAGCAGAGCCATGCCGCCGACTCGGGTGAGGAACACGCGCACACCGACCTCGCGGGCGTCTCGATGGACGAGCTCGAGCGCGGTTCCAACCCGGCGGTCGGGCTCCGGCCGAAGTCGGGTCCCGCCGCGCGCGAAGCGGCCGCAGCGGTCGCGGCCGGACCCGAGGTGTCCGGCTCGTGGGGGCCGGTGGTCCCCGCAGCGGTGGTGCCGGTCTTCACGGCGCTCCTCCCGAACGGCAAGGTCCTGATGTGGGACTCCGTCGGCGACAACGCAACCGAGTCGTATGCCGACCAGAGCTTCACCCGGGCGGCCGTCTGGGACCCCGCGACCGGCGTCTCGACCCGCATCGACGTCGAGGGGGCAAACATCTTCTGCGCCGGCTTCGTCCAGCTGTCGGATGGGCGCGTCTTCGTGGCCGGGGGAAACAAGGACCAGGCTCTCAACGGCATCCGCCTGACCCACATCTTCGACTGGGAGACCCTGTCCTGGACCCGCGGTCCCGACATGGCCGGTGAGCGGTGGTACCCCTCGGTTGCCGCGCTCATGGACGGACAGGCGCTGGTCGCAGCGGGCGGGCCCACGTTCGCGGAGATACGGGGCGCGGACGGGTCGATCAGGACGTTGTCGGGGATCACCGACCCCTCCAGCCGGGTGTACCCGTTCCTGCAGAGCAGCCAGGACGGACGCGTGCTGCTGTCCGGCACGGCCAACGGCATACGTCGATTGGATGTGACCGGCACAGGGTCCATGGAGGCCGCCGTCGCGCGCGACGGCATTGACCGCAGCTACGGCAGCTATGCCAATTACGAACCCGGCCTGACTCTGGTCTCCGGGGGTGGATCGACCACCGTCAACAGCGTGGCGGTCCCCCACAGCTCCAGTGTCATCGTCGACGTTCGAAGTGGCTCGCTGGTCACGCGCGCAGCGGCACCGATGGCCAACCGCCGTCGTCAGCACAACCTCACGATCCTCGCAGACGGGTCGCTTCTGGCCACCGGTGGACAGTCCGTCACCGGTGATGGACTCATCAGCCTCAGCAACGCCGTGTACGCGGCCGAGCGGTACGTCCCGGCCACTGACTCGTGGAGCACGCTGTCAAGCGCTGCGGTGGTCCGTCAGTACCACTCGACTGCGATGCTGCTCCCTGACGGCAGGGTGATGACCGGTGGTGGCGGGATCTGCGGGTCGTGCCAGACGCAGGGCTACCTGCGCAAGGACATCGAGGTGTTCTCGCCGCCCTACCTGTTTGCCAAGGATGGCAGCGGCGCCCTGGCGACCCGACCCGTGGTCGCGTCGGCGCCGACCCAGATCACCCTGGACCAGCCCTTCCAGGTGACCTCTCCGGACGCTGCCCGCGTCGCCAAGGTCGGCCTGATCCGACTCGGTGCACCGACGCACTCCGAGGACCAGGGCCAGCGGTACCTGCCGCTCTCGTTCACCGTGTCGGGCGACGTCCTGACTCTCGCCGCGCCGATCAACCCGGCCGAGGCGCCGCCCGGCTACTACATGCTGTTCCTGGTCGACACCGACGGCGTGCCCGCCGTGGCTCCGATCCTGTCCGCAGTGGCTCCGGCCGCGGGCAGCTTCCAGGGTGCGGGGATCCGTACCGGCAGCCCTGCAGCCATCATCTACACCGGTCTCAACGGCAGCGGTGTCGCGCAGCAGCTCGAGCCCGGCACCTGGCGCGCCACTCGCGGGAGTCTGGCCCAGGTGGGCAACGACCAGGCCAGCTCCATCGACATCGCCCGGGGCTGGAGCGCCACTGTCTGCGCCGATGACGCCATGACCACCTGCACCACCCTGCTCCCAGGTGCGCCGACGTCCCTGCCTGCCGGCTTCGACAACGCGATCAGCGCCGTCCGCATCCAGCCCTTCAACGGGGAGACCGAGCCGCCGACCGTCGCCGTGACCGCTCCCTCCGCCGGGGCCACCCTGACGGGCTCCGTGACCGTTGCCGCCACGGCGACCGACAACGTCGGGGTGCAGTCCGTGCAGTTCCTCCTCGACGGCGCTGCCCTGGGCGCTGCCGACACCGCGGCTCCGTACGAGACGGTGTGGAACACCACGACGGCTGCCAACGGGCAGCACACCCTCACGGCGACCGCCCGTGACACCGCCGGCAACACCGCCACCGCCGCGAACGTCGCGGTGCAGGTGCAGAACTCAGCGCCACCGCTGACCGGGCTGGTGGGTGCGTGGGGGTTCAACGCAGGCAGTGGTCCGACGGCGGCCGACTCATCCGGCCTCGGGAACAACGGTGTGGTGAACGGAGCCACCTGGACCACCGCCGGACGGTACGGCGGGGGCCTGGTGTTCGACGGCGTCAACGATCGCGTGGACGTGGCGAACACCGCGAGCCTTGCTCTGAGCGGCGGCATGACGCTCGAGGCGTGGGTCAACCCGACGACCACGACGGGCTGGCGCTCGGTCGTCGTCAAGGAGCGGCCGAAGGGACGCGCGTACTCGCTGTACGCCAGCAACGCCGCCAGTCGCCCCAGCTCCTACCTGCGGCTCAAGTCGGATGTCTCCGTTGCCGGACCGGCTGCCCTGCCAGTGGGCGTGTGGAGCCACCTGGCCACCACCTTCGACGGCACCACGCATCGCCTGTACGTCAATGGCACGCAGGTGGCGGCCGCCACCAGCCCGGGCAAGCTGAACCAGTCGGGTCAGCCCCTGAGGTTCGGCGGCAACACGGTCTTCAGCGAGTGGTTCAGCGGCACGCTGGACGACATCCGGATCTACAACAGGGCCCTGACCCCCGCCGAGATCGGCAGCGACCTGACCAGGGCGGTTCCCTGATCGAGAGGTACCGGACCTCCCGCGGCGCGACTCCGAGCCGCGGGAGGGGCCGGGGTGCGGCGGTGGCTGGCCTCCGGGTTGACCGGGCTGGCCTCCGGCTTGATGTGGGGGGAAGAGGCCGCGCCTCACCGGCGGGTAGCATGACCGCGTCCTCAATGCCCGAGCTGATCCTCTGGAGCGCACGCGCGTGAACACCACCACCGGCTCGCCCCGCTGTGCCGCTGTCATCGTCCTCGCCGCAGGTGAGGGCACCCGGATGAAATCCTCGACCCCCAAGGTCCTGCACCGGATCGGGGGCCGGACCCTCGTGGGACACGCGATCGCCGCGGCCCGCGCCGTGACCCCAGAGCACCTGGCCGTCGTGGTCAGGCACGAACGCGCCCTGGTGGCGGCCCACGTCACCGAGGTCGACCCACAGGCCGTGATCGCCGACCAGGACGACGTCATGGGCACCGGGCGCGCCACCGAATGCGCCCTCGACGCCCTGCCCGAAGGCCTCCAGGGCACCGTCCTCGTGACCTATGGCGACGTGCCGCTGCTCGCGGGCGACACCCTGCAGTCGTTGCTCGAGGAGCACGTCGCGACCCAGAGCGCCGTCACCGTCATCACCGCCCACCTCGCTGACCCCACGGGCTACGGCCGCATCCTGCGTGGCGGCGACGGTGGCGTCGAGGGCATCGTCGAGCAGAAGGACGCGACCGACGAGCAGCGGGCCATCACCGAGATCAACTCCGGGATCTATGCCTTCGACGCCGCGGTTCTCGTCGAAGCGCTCGGCAAGGTCGGCACGGACAACGTCCAGGGTGAGAAGTACCTCACGGACGTTCTCGCCATCGCCCGCGAGGCAGGTGGCCGGGTCAGCGCGCACCTCATCGCCGACCTCTGGCAGACCGAGGGCGTCAACGACCGGGTCCAGCTCGCCCGACTCGGCAAGGAGCTGAACCGTCGCACGACCGAGCGCTGGATGCGCGAGGGTGTGACGATCGTCGACCCGGACACCACGTGGATCGACACCGACGTCACCATCGGCCGCGACGCGACCATCCTCCCCGGCACGCAGCTCTTCGGTGCGACGACGATCGGCGAAGGCGCCACCATCGGCCCCGACACGACGTTGACCGACACCGAGGTCGGCCCTTCGGCCGTGGTCAAGCGGACCGAGGCCCTGTTGTCGGTGATTGGCGCGGGGGCGAACGTCGGTCCGTTCTCCTACCTGCGCCCGGGCACCGAGCTCGGCGCGAAGGGCAAGATCGGCGGTTTCGTCGAGACCAAGAACGCCAAGATCGGCGACGGGGCCAAGGTGCCACACCTCACGTATGCCGGTGACGTCACCATCGGTGAGGGCGCCAACATCGGTGCGGGCACCATCGTCGCCAACTACGACGGCGTCGCGAAGCACCACACCACGGTGGGCAGACACAGTTTCGTCGGCTCCGACTCCGTCCTGGTGGCCCCCGTGACGATCGCCGACGGCGCCTACGTCGCGGCCGGGTCAACCGTGACCGCCGACGTGGAGCCGGGCCAGATCGTCGTGGCCCGCGCGCGGCAGCGCAACATCGACGGCTGGGTCGCCAGAGCCCGAGCCGGCACCAAGACCGCCAAGGCGGCCGACGAGGCACTGGCGAAGTCGGCGAGCGGGCCCGGCGCGGCCCCCGGCGCGAGCGCGGCCCACGACGCGAGCGCGGCCCAGGACCCAGCCGCGCGGCATACCGAGAAATCCACGGAAGGGCAGGCCCACGCGTGACCGGCATCACGAAGACCACCGAGAAGAACCTGATGGTCTTCTCCGGGCGAGCCAACCCCGAGCTCGCCGAGGAGGTCGCGAGCATGCTCGGCACCAACCTCGTCCCGACCAGCGCGTACGACTTCGCCAATGGCGAGATCTACGTGCGCTACGAGGAGTCGGTCCGCGGGTCGGACGCGTTCGTCATCCAGAGCCACACCACGCCCATCAACGAGGCGATCATGGAGCAGCTCATCATGATCGACGCCCTCAAGCGGGCCAGCGCCAAGCGGATCACCGTCGTGCTGCCGTTCTACGGCTACGCCCGCCAGGACAAGAAGCACCGGGGCCGCGAACCCATCTCCGCGCGCCTGATGGCCGACCTGTTCAAGACGGCCGGCGCCAACCGACTCATGGCCGTCGACCTGCACACGGCGCAGATCCAGGGCTTCTTCGACGGACCCGTCGACCACCTCATGGCGCTGCCGATCCTGGCGGACCACGTCGCTGAGAAGTACGGCCACGAGAAGCTCGCCGTGGTCTCACCGGACGCCGGCCGGATCAAGGTGGCCGAGCAGTGGTCGCAACGGCTCGGCGGCGCCCCGCTGGCCTTCATCCACAAGACCCGAGACATCAACCGCCCCAACGAAACCGTGGCCAACCGCGTCGTCGGTGAGGTCAAGGGCCGGGTCTGCGTCCTCGTCGACGACATGATCGACACCGGCGGCACCATCACCAAGGCGGCTGACGCCCTGATGGCCGACGGCGCCGCGGGTGTCGTGATCGCCGCGACGCACGCGATCCTGTCCGGCCCGGCCATCGACCGGCTCAAGAACTGCAGTGCCGCCGAGGTCATCGTGACCAACACGCTGCCGATCGACGAGGCGCACGAGTTCGACAAGCTCACCGTGCTCTCGATCGCGCCACTGATCAGTCGCGCGATCCAGGAGGTCTTCGAGGACGGCTCCGTGACGAGCCTGTTCGAAGGTCACGCCTGACCCGCGCGGCTCGTCCCCTAAGTTCTGCTAGCAGACTTTGGCTCGCTCAGCAGAGGTCGCAACGTCTGCTGAGCGAGCCAGGGTGCGCTGAGCTGCCCTCGGGTGCGCTGCGCGAGCCAGGGTGCGCTGCGCGAGCCAGGGTGGACTGAGCTCCTCCCGGGTTGGCTGAGCTCCCCACGGGTGCGTTGAGCAAGGAGCGGTCGTGAGTCAGGCGGAGTGGCGTCGCAGGGCCGCTCGTCTGATCGCCCGCTCGACCTTGGCCCCGATGGCCGAGGGGCTGTCCAGGTCGACCCAACCAACGCGAGCGATCTCCTTGCCGGCGTCCTCGAGGTCGGACTGTCGTGCCTTCTCCTCAGCCAGGGCCCGACGCACCGTTGACGGGTCGGTGCTGACAAACCCGCCTGAGTACTTCGAGAGCCCGTCGAACTCGACGATCGCGTCCGTCCCGTCGACACCGAAGTCGCCGCGTCGAGTCACCCCACAGGCGACGACCGGGACCTGGGGCGTGACGTCATACCCAAGGGTGCGGAGAACGTGAGCCAGGCGGGTTTCTCCGACTGACTCGTGGCGCCCGTCGGCCTGAGCGAGCAGCAGGCGAACCCCCTCGACGTGCGGATGGCCGTGGTGCTGTGCGAGTGCGGACTCCAGCTCTGCCCGAGTGACCTGCTTGGCATGCAGCGCACCGTCGGCGGCAATCAGGCTCTCCATGGGGCTGGGGCCCTCGCGCTCCGAGATCGGAACCAGTCCGACCTGCACCACCGCCATCGCCATCGGAACGGTGCTGAGGCCATCGGGCGACACCATGCTGTCGAGTTCGACCTGGGGATGGAGGACGGCGCCGCGACGATGCCTCGAATGGTCGTCACGAGTGCGGGTCAGGTGCACTGTCTCGAGGTCCGAGCGCCAGAGTCGTCCGCCGTGCAGCACGACCGCCGACTGATGGCTCGCGGTGACCCGTCCCTCAAACGACAGCAGCAGGGCGCACGTGCGCAGCTGATGCAACGCCCTGACGGCGGCGAAGCGATCCGGGTCCTCCCACGGTGCGGGCTCGTCGCCGTCCGGCGCCACGGCATACCAACCGCGCACCAGCCGCAGGAGGCGACCGTCGCGCACGAGCCGCCGCAGCTGGACGGTGCCGATTCCGAGCGACCGCGCGTCGGTGGTGCTGATGACGCCGTGCCGTGCGACGTCCGAGAGGTTCATCGCGCAAGCATGGCAAGAATCCCGCCGACCCAGCTGAGGGCCTGTGGACAAGTCGGCGTAGCGACCAGCCCAGCAGAGGTTCGCTCGCTCAGCAGAGGTTGCAACGTGCGCTGAGAGAGCCAAAGTCTGCTAGCAGAAGTTAGGCGTGTCAGCCGGGGTCAGGGGGTGGTGACGGCCTTGCGGGCTCGGTATGCCGCGACGTTGGCGCGGTTGCCGCACCCTCCGTCGCAGAACCGTTTGGAGCGGTTCTTGGACAGGTCGACGACGACGTCCTGGCAGTCCTCGGCTGCGCAGACCCGGAGTCTGGCGAGCTCGTCCGCCCGGATCACGTCGACCATCGCCATCGCGGCCTCGACCGCCATGCGGGTGGCCAGCGGCGCTTCGGGGGGCGTGGCGTGCAGGTGCCAGGACCACTCGCCGTGCCGCACCAGCTGGGGCAACGCTCCCGCTTCGGCCAGCAGGTCGTTGACGAGCTCGACCGCCTCGCCGGTCTCGGCCGTCCAGAGCGTCCGCAGCCTGGGACGCAGGGCATGGACGCTGGCGAGCTCGGCGTCGTCGTGGGCGTGCGACCCGGTCCACTCCCATGCCTCGACGAAGGCGTCGAGGTCGGCCACGGTGGCGAGGTCCTCGGTGTCGCTGGGCAGGGTCGCCGCCGTGTTGACCAGGGCGGCGGCACCGCGCAGCGCCACCTCCGTGTCATGGGCAAACAGCATCTTGACTCCTGACGATGTGGATCGATACTGTCATGAGTATAAGACGCTTTGCTGGTTACAGGATCTGGTTTGGGACGGAGTGGGGTCATGAGGACACGGTCGACTGGTTTCGGCCTCTGGCTGGCCCTCGCGTCCGCCGCGACCTTCGGCAGCAGTGGGCCGTTCGCCAAGTCGCTGCTGGTGGAGGGCTGGAGCTCCGGCGCCATCGTGCTGCTGCGTGTCGCCGGCGCCACGCTGGTCCTGGCCGTGCCGACGATCCTTGCCCTGCGCGGGCGGTGGTCCCTCGTCCGCGAGAACCTGCCGGCCGTGCTCGTCTACGGTGCGGTCGCCGTGGCCGGCTGCCAGGTTGCCTACTTCTATGCGGTGCAGCGCCTCGATGTCGGGGTCGCCCTCCTGCTGGAGTACCTCGGGGTGGTGCTCGTCGTCCTCTGGGCCTGGCTGCGCACGAGGCGGGCGCCGAGCCCCTTGACCGGGTTGGGCGTCGTCCTGGCGATCCTCGGGCTGGTGCTGGTCCTCGACCTCTCGGGCCAGGCCCGCCCGGACCTCGTCGGGGTCGCGTGGGGTCTGGTGGCCGCCACCGGACTGGCCACCTTCTTCGTCCTCGCTGCCGAAGAGAGCAGCCTGCCGCCGGTGGCCCTCGCGGGTCTGGGGATGGGTGCGGGAGCGGTCGCCCTCGGCGCGCTGGGGGCCGTCGGCGTGATCCCCTTGACCTTCGCCTCGGCTCCGGTCGAGCTGATGGGCCGGGAGGCCCCGTGGTGGGTCGCGATCGGCGAGCTGGCCCTGATCGCCGCCGCCGCGGCATACCTGCTCGGGGTGACGGCAGCCCGGGTGCTGGGCTCCACGGTCGCCTCCTTCGTGGGCCTGACGGAGGTGCTCTTCGCCGTGGTCTTCGCGTGGGTGCTGCTCGACGAGCTCCCGGGCCTGATGCAGCTCGCCGGTGGCGTCTGCATCGTCGCGGGGGTGGTCGCGGTCCGGCTCGGGGAGCTGCGTCGGGACCGCACAGCGAGGGCCACGGCGGCCGTCGACGAGGCGGATTTCCCTCTCCCCGCAGGCGTCGCCTAGACTCTGCGGGTTGCCTCGGCGAGGGACACTGCACGGCTGCCACCACCACAAGCAATAACAGGGGCCGGTCACGTCCGTAATTCGACGCGGTGTGGTCTCCGTGCTGCGCCCCGCGTCGAGGCCCACCGCATCCTCGAGTCCCCCACCGCACAGGAGATTTCCGTGTCTGACAACAAGCTCGTCGCAGAGACGCGCACGCAGTTCGGCAAGGGCGCTGCCCGCAAGATTCGCCGCGACCACAAGATCCCCGCCGTCATGTACGGCCACGGCGCCGAGCCCGTGCACATCACCCTCCCCGGCCACGACACGATGATGGCCCTCAAGGTCGCCAACGCGTTGCTCACGATCGTCATCGACGGTGACGAGCAGCTGGCCCTGGCCAAGGACGTGCAGCGCGACCCGATCAAGCCGGTCATCGAGCACATCGACCTCGTCATCGTCCGCAAGGGCGAGAAGGTCACCGTCGACGTCCCGGTCCACATCGAGGGCGAGGCCGCTCCCGAGACCATCGTGACCCTGGACGCCCAGACCATCCAGCTCGAGGTCGAGGCCACCCACATCCCCGAGAACGTCGTCGTCTCCGTCGAGGGCCTCGAGGCCGGCACGCAGATCAAGGCGTCCGAGCTCCAGCTCCCGGCCGGGTCCACCCTCGTCGTCGACGCGGACACCCTGGTCGTCAACATCACCCAGCAGATCTCGCAGGAGGCGCTGGACGCCGAGATGGCAGAGGCCGAGGCCGAGGCCGGCATCGAGCACGAGGAGGCCGGCGACGCCGAGGCCACCGAGGGCGAAGCCGCCGAGGGTGCCGAGGGCGAGGCCCCCGAGGGCGAGAAGGCCGAGTCCGAGGACGCCTGAGTCCCGCTCACCGTTGTATGCCGGAAGGCCAGGTCCCCTGCGTAGTGTCATGGGGGACCTGGCCTTCCGGCATACTTGCGCCCCGTGAGTGACGACGGCAGTTGGCTCGTGGTGGGCCTGGGCAACCCCGGCCCCAAGTACGCGGGCAACCGGCACAACGTCGGCGCCATGGTGGTCGACGAGCTCGCCTCGCGGGCCGGCGCCAAGCTCACCTCCCACAAGGCGCGGGCGTCCGCTGCCACGGTGCGCATCGGGATGCTGCCCGGCGGGGCGCCCGGGCCGGCCGCCGTCGTCGCCGTCCCCTCGTCCTACATGAACGAGTCGGGTGGACCGGTCAGGGCGCTGATGAGCTTCTTCTCCGTCGAGGTCGACCGACTCCTCGTCGTCCATGACGAGCTCGACATCCCGGCCGGCGACGTCCGGCTCAAGAAGGGCGGGGGAGAGGGCGGCCACAACGGCCTGCGCTCGATCAGCTCGGCCCTCGGCACCAAGGACTACCTGCGCGTCCGGGTCGGGATCGGCCGGCCGCCCGGCCGGATGGACGCAGCCGACTTCGTCCTCCGCGACTTCGGTACCACCGAGCGCAAGGAGCTGCCGTTCCTGCTGGGCGATGCGGCGGATGCTGTCGAGATGGTCGTGACGCACGGTCTGGTCGCGGCCCAGCAGAAGTTCCACAGCCCGGCCTGAAAATGGTCACTGACTAGTCACTGATCATTTTTCGGGCCTCGTCCGCAGCGCCCACGGCGATGGCGTCCATCCCGGGCGGAACGGCGAATGGACGCAGTCGGAACCGTCCGAACCTTGGCGTGGTGATCGCTGCGTAGACGTCTCCGTCACCAGTATGAGGCGGCTACGCACGGTGCTGTAGTTGGCCCGTCCAGAGGGCCCTCGCCTGCTGGGCGTAGGTGACGAAATCCGTTGAGGCCTAACCTATTTCACACGGTACACATGACTCCAATAGGTCTGTTGGAGGTCCGCGTTGCGGGTCTACGGTGCCAACAGAAACGTGGGTAGCGGGGGAGACGGTCATGGGGCAGATGCAGGAGCGGGGCGGCAAGAGATGGGCATGACGGAGTTCGTCGGGGTGAACGGGACTGCTCTGTCCCGGCGCCTTCGCCGAGCCGCCACCTGGTCCGCGCCCGAGACCCCGACCGCGCCCGAGACCCCGACCGCGCCCGAGGCCCGCGAAGCGAAGCGGACGCCGACGGCCGTGCCGGCCCGGACCAAGCGCTCGTCGTGGAACGTGGCCTACCGTCGTCGCGCGATCGTCGGTGATCTCGCCGTCGCCACCGTGGCCGGGATCGTCACTGCCCTGGTCGCCATGCCGGGCACCACGACCCTGGAGCGGCTCCTGGTGGTGCTGGCTCTGCCCGTCCTGTGGATTTCGGCGCTTGCCCTCACCCACGGCTATGAGCGTCGTTTCGCCGGATCGGGTCCCGAGGAGTACCGGGCCGTGACGCGCTCGTCGCTCTACCTCGTCGGTGCGGACGCGTTCCTGTCCTACACCGCCCACGTCGACATCCCTCGGCTCACCAGCCTCGTCGCGGTGACGCTGCTGTTGGTGCTCGGTCTCGTCTCGCGCCAGGCGGTGCGCAGGGATCTCTATCGGCGGCGTTCGGCGGGGAACGAGACCCAGGCGACCGTCATCATCGGGAACGCCAAGTCGGTGCTGCCCATGATTCGTGAGATCCAGCGCGCACCCCAGCAGGGTCTGCGCGTGGTTGCCGCCTGCGTATCGGGACTCGACCTGAGTGGGGACACCCCCTCCGAGGTGGAAGGGGTGCCGGTCTTTGGCTACCCCGAGGAGGCCATGTCGGCCGTGGACCTCTTCGACGCCGACGTGGTGGCCGTGTCCAGTGACCCTGACCTGCACGGGCCGGAGCTGCGCCGGTTGGCCTGGTCCCTGGAGGAGCGTGAGGTCGAGCTGGTTGTGTCGCCCGGGCTGCTCGGCGTCGCCGGTCCGCGTCTGTCGATCCGACCGACGGCCGGTATGCCGTTGCTGCACATCGAGCGCCCGGTCATGTCCGGAGCGCGTCGCCTGGTCAAGTCCGTCGTCGACAAGGCACTCACTGCGCTGCTGATGATCGTCGCCCTGCCGGGCATCGTGGTCATCGCAGTGGCCATCCGGCTCGACTCGCCGGGGCCGGTGCTCTTCCGTCAGAACCGCGTCGGCGCCAGGGGCGAAGAGTTCCAGATGCTGAAGTTCCGGACCATGTGCGTCGAAGCGGAGGCCCAGCTCGTCGAGCTGGAGCGCGACGCGGGCAACGACGTCCTGTTCAAGATGAAGGCCGACCCCAGGGTGACCCGAGTAGGGCGGTTGCTGCGCCGGTTCTCACTGGACGAGCTGCCGCAGCTCGCCAACGTCCTGCGCGGCGAGATGTCCCTCGTGGGCCCGCGGCCCCCGCTCATGCGCGAGGTGGAGGGCTACGAGCCCGACGCCGTGCGCAGGCTCCGGGTCAAGCCCGGGCTGACCGGTCTCTGGCAGGTCAGTGGGCGCAGCGACCTCACGTGGGACGAGTCGTTGCGGCTCGACCTCTGGTACGTCGACAACTGGTGCCTCGCGCTGGACCTGCAGATCCTCTTCCGCACCGCGCGCGCGGTGGTCAAAGGGGCGGGGGCGTACTGACCGCCCGGGCCTACACTCCGTCCGTGAACGCCGCTGAGGATGCAGCCACGTGGGACGGACTGGTCGTCGTCATGGGTGCGTCGTGGTGGGACGGAATCCCCCTGCTCGAGCGCCATCTGGCCGCCGAGCTGACGCGGTATGCGCCGGTGCTCTACGTGAATCCGACCACCTCTGTGCTCAGCCGGTTCCGCAACCGGGAGGCGGCATCCGAAGGTCGCGGGACGGGTCTGCGGATCGTCGCCCCGAGGTTGGCGGTCCTGGACGCCCGCGTGCCCCCGTTGCAGACCAGGCCGGTCGGGCGCGAGCTGGCTCAGGCGGTGCTGCGTCGGCGGCTCCGCTGGGCCGTCCGCAGACTCGGAGCGCCGTCGGTGCATGCCGTGGTCGTGCCGACCCTCGACGACGTGTTCAACACCCTCGGAGAACACGTTCGCGTCTTCTACGCCAAGGACGACTACGCCGCGGGTGCGGCCCTGACCGGCGTGGACGAGAGGTGGATCTCGACGACCGTTCGTCGACGGGCACGTGAGGCCGATGTCGTCGTGGGGGTCAGCCCCGTCCTGCTCGAGATCCTCCGGGAGGCCGGAGCCGGCGATCCCCAGCTCATCCCCAACGGCTGTCTGCCCAGTGCCTTCGCAACCGTCGGCCCCCCCGACCCGGCCGCTCCGTGTGCGGCGTTCGTCGGGCAGCTGTCCGACCGGGTTGACGTCGGCCTCCTCGAAGACGTGGTCGATGCGGGCGTGCGCCTCGTCCTCGTGGGGCCGCTCCAGGACACCGTGACGCCGGGAGCCTTCGCCCGGCTGCTTGCCCACCCTGACGTGGTGTGGACCGGCAGGGTCGGCCACGCGGAGCTGACGGCCCACCTCGAACGCGTGACCACGTGCCTGTTGCCCTATGCGGACACCGCCTTCAACCGTGCGAGCTTCCCCCTCAAGTTGATCGAGTACCTCGCTGCCGGCCGGCGGGTGGTGAGCACCGAGCTGCCGGCGGTGCGCTGGTTGGGGACCCCCCTCGTCGAGGTCGCCCCGCGCGACCAGTTTGCCGCGTGCGTTGCCGAGTCGCTCAGGTCACCGCTCGAGCAGGCTGAGATCGACCTGCGCCGGGCCTTCGCCGCGGGTCACGGCTGGGACAGTCGGGCCAGGTCGCTCGCGACGGCGATCGGTCTGGACCCAGCCGGTCAGCTCACCTGAGTCCGAGCTGCGCCAGTGTGGGCGCAGTACGGTCGCCCTCTGACATGCCGGTGATGGGCAGGGGCCAGGGGATGGACAGGGAGGGGTCGTCGTGGGCGATGGAGACGCTCTCGGACTGGTCGTGCTCCCTGTCGATGCGGTACGACGTGTCGGCCGGATCGCTCAACGCCTGGAAGCCGTGCGCGCACCCGGCGGGAATGTAGATGGACTGTTGGCCGTCGCCGTCCAGTTGGAAGGACTGCCACCGACCGAAGGTCGGTGACGGACGTCGAAGGTCGACGACGACGTCGAAGATGGCCCCCGACGAACAACGCACGAGCTTGGACTCGCCAGCCCCGGAGCGCAGGTGCAGTCCGCGAACCACCCCTCCCGCGGTCCGCGAGAGGCTGTCCTGCCGAAAGGCGTGCGGGTCCAGGCCGACACTGCTGAAGGTCTGCGCGTCGAAGGTCCGGGTGAACATTCCGCGAGCATCCCGGTGTGGCTCAGGGGTGAAGAGGAGCACGCCGTCGAGCGTCGTCTCCATCACTTGCATGATGACCTCCCGCGTTTCAGCGTCGAGTCTAGGACCAAGTCGGGTTCGCGATTCGGGTTTGCCCGAAGTCGCGCGCATCGCGACAGTTCGGCTGCAACCATGAGTTGGGGCTGCAACCATGAGTTGGGGAAGGGGCACCATGCGGGTGTTGGTCACGGGGGATCGGGGCTATATCGGGGCCGTGATGGTTCCTGCGCTGCAGTCAGCCGGGCACCAGGTCGTCGGTCTGGACGCCGAGTGGTACGAGGGCTGCGACTTCGGTGAGGTGCCGGGGGACTACGAGCGCCGCCGCGGCGACATTCGCGACGTCACCGTCGAAGACCTCGTGGGAGTTGACGCCGTCGTCCATCTCGCGGCCATCTCCAACGATCCGATCGGACACCTCAACCCGGCCGCCACCTACTCGGTGAACGGGGACGGAGCGGTGCACGTTGCGGCCGTTGCGAAGCAGGCCGGTGTTCAGCGCTTCCTGTTCTCGTCGTCCTGCTCCCTCTACGGAGCGGCGGGAGACGCGGCGGTGACAGAGGACGCGGAGTTCAACCCGGTGACTCCGTACGGCGAGAGCAAGGTCATCGCCGAGCACGGCATCGCGCTCCTCGCCGACGACAGCTTCAGCCCGACCTACCTGCGCAACGCGACGGCCTACGGGTCCTCGCCCAGGCTCAGGGCCGACATCGTGGTCAACAGCCTGACCGGGACCGCCTTCACCCGGGGAGAGGTCCGGCTCGAGTCCGACGGGTCGCCATGGCGGCCGCTCGTCCACGTCAGGGACATCTGTGCCGCGTTCCTGGCCGTTCTCGCCGCTCCTCGCGAGACGGTTCACAACCAGGCCTTCAACGTCGGTCGCGACGAGGACGTCATGCAGATCCGGGACATCGCCACGCAGGTCGCCGACCACCTTGGCGCGCCGGTCACCTTCGCGGACGGTGCCGGACCTGACTCGCGCAACTACCGGGTGGACTTCACCAAGATCGGTGCGATGCTGCCGACCTTCCAGCCGCAGTGGACCGTCTCGCGCGGCATTGCCGAACTGGCCGAGGACATGCGCGAATTCGGTCTTACCGCAACGCAGTTCGAGGGTTCCCGCTTCGTCCGCCTCGCCCGCATCCAGGAACTCCTGGAGGACGGTCGAATCGATCAGAACCTGCGACTCATGGGGGTCCGGCGATGAGCGCCCGCCTCTGCAGGCTCTGCGGAACCGAGCTCACCCACACGTTCGTGGACCTCGGCATGTCGCCCCCCTGCGAGAGCTACCTGACCGCGCAGCAGGCGGACCAGGGCGAGACGTTCTTTCCCCTCCACGTCCGGATCTGCCACGAGTGCCTGCTCGTCCAGCTCCCGGCGTACATTCCGGCCGAGGACATCTTCAGCCACTACGCGTACTTCTCCAGCTACAGCGACTCGTGGGTGGAGCACGCGCGCCGCTTCGTGGACGCGGCAACGGATCGGCTGGGCCTCGGCCCGGGGTCCTTCGTCGTGGAGGTGGCGAGCAATGACGGCTATCTGTTGCAGCACACCATCGCCCGCGGCATCAGGTCCTTGGGGATCGAGCCTGCGGGGAACGTGGCTGAGGCGGCGCTGGAGAAGGGTGTCCCCACGGAGGTCCTCTTCCTCGGGCGGGAGTCGGGGGAGAAGATCGCCGCCGAGCACGGTCCCGCTGACCTGGTCGTCGCCAACAACGTGTTCGCTCATGTGCCCGACATCGTCGACTTCTCCATGGGGCTGCGCGCGCTCGTCGCCGATGGGGGGCGCGTCTCCATCGAGATCCCGCACCTGCTGCGGCTCATCGAAGGCAATGAGTACGACACGATCTATCACGAGCACTTCTCTTACCTCTCCCTGTTGACGACCCAGCGCGTCCTGGCGGCGGCGGGCCTCGCTGTCGTGGACGTCGAGGAGCTGCCGACCCATGGCGGGAGCCTGAGGACGTGGTCGGCACCCGCCGAGACGGCGCCCGAACCCTCCCCCGAGGTAGGGCGGGTGCTGGCCCTCGAGGCAAGCCATGGACTCGACACCCTGGAGGGGCACGCAGGGTTCGCACGGGCCGTGGCCAACGTGCGCAACGACCTGGTCGAGTTCCTCCTGGGTTGTCAGCGATCGGGCTCCACGGTGGCGGCCTACGGCGCACCCGGGAAGGGCAACACGCTGCTGAACCACTGCGGCGTCCGCGCGGACCTGCTGGAGTTCGCCGTTGACCGGAACCCTTTCAAGCACGGGAAGTTCCTTCCAGGAACGCACATCCCGGTGCTGCCGGTGGACGCGCTGGCGCAGGCCAAACCCGACTACGTGCTCATCCTCCCGTGGAACCTGCGCGCCGAGATCAGTGCGCAGCTGGCCTACGTGAGGGAATGGGGTGGCCGACTTGTCGTACCCCTGCCCACGCTCGAAGTCTTCTGAGTTCGTCACTGCGCGAAGGAGTTGAGTGGCGTGAAGGTGGTTCTCTTCTGCGGCGGACTGGGTATGCGAATGCGGTCCGGCCCGGAGTCCCTGCCCAAGCCGATGATGCCGATCGGCAGCCGGCCCGTCCTCTGGCACATCATGCGGTACTACGCCCACTTCGGGCACACCGAGTTCATCCTGTGCCTGGGCTTCGGCGCCAAGGCCGTCAAGGACTACTTCCTGGACTACCGCGAGACGGAGTCGAACGACTTCGTCCTGTCCAAGGGAGGCGCGAGCATCGAGATGCTCGGCAGTGACATCAGCGACTGGCGAATCACCTTCGTGGACACCGGGATCGACACGGCCATCGGCGAACGCCTGCGTCGCATCCGGCCCTATCTGGAGGACGACGAGGTGTTCCTGGCGAACTATGGAGACGTCCTGTCGGATGCGCCGATGGATCGCATCGTCGAAGAGTTCCTGGGCACGGATGCGGTCGGCTCGCTGCTGGCGGTACGGCCCCAGGACTCGTTCCACGTCGTGCAGATCGCCGACGGGTGTCGCGTGACGGGGTTCGAGCCCGCCGGCGAGATGGCGCTGCGGATCAACGGTGGCTTCTTCGTCCTGCGTCAGGAGATCTTCGACTTCCTCCACGAGGGGGAGGACCTGGTCATGGACGCCTGCGTCCGTGCGGCCGAGGTCGGGAGGCTCCGTGCGGTTCCGTACGACGGCTTCTGGGCGCCGATGGACACGCTCAAGGAGCGCGCCCACCTCGAAGACCTCTATCGATCGGGGGAGTCCCCGTGGGCG
Organism: Pedococcus sp. P1_H8; assembly: GCF_056405175.1. NCBI lineage: Bacteria > Bacillati > Actinomycetota > Actinomycetes > Micrococcales > Intrasporangiaceae > Pedococcus > Pedococcus sp. P1_H8. The sequence continues at coordinate 54,109 of NZ_JBFUCP010000008.1, read as the reverse complement.
CTGTGGCGGGATTCGGTCCGGGTGGGTTCGGCCGTGCCGACCGTCGAGGTGCCGGACATCAGGCTTCGCACGCCGGGCGTCAGCTAGTGGAGGTGCCACGCCTTCGGCTGCCCGAACAACACCTGACCGTGCTGTGCCTGGGGGCTCATCCCGACGACATCGAGATCGGGTGCGGTGGCACGCTCTTGACCCTGGCGGCCAGCCGCGACGTCACCGTGCACAACCTGCTCCTGACCGGCTCAGGTGGCCGTGAGCGCGAGGCGCAGCTCGCTGCCGACCTCTTCGTGCCAGGCAGCACGACCACAGTGCTGGGCCTGACCGACGGCCACCTCCCCGCGCAGTGGCAGTCCGTGAAACAAGCGCTCGAGGACCAGGCCTCGGCTCTGAGCCCGGACCTGATCCTGTGTCCCCGGGCTGACGACGCCCACCAGGACCACCGCCTCATTGCCGAGCTCGTCCCGACCGTGTGGCGCAGCAGTCTCGTCCTCAACTACGAGATCCCCAAGTGGGACGGCGACCTCGGTCAGGTCACGCACTACGTCCCCCTCACCGTCGAGGCGGCGCGGCGCAAGGTGGAGCTGCTGTTCAAGGCCTACCCCTCGCAGCATGACCGGGACTGGTGGGACGAGGAGACCTTCCTGTCGATCATGCGGCTGCGCGGTGTGGAGTGCCGCGAGAGGTATGCCGAGGGGTTCCTGGCCCGCAAGACGGTCCTGCACCTCGGGTAGTCGCCGCCCGCGCACTACCCGGACCTGACCACCAGCACCCAGTCCGACGCGCCTTGCGCATTCCTGCCGGGTGGTTTCAGGGTGAGCCGCTCCAGTGACTGCGGCAGGTCGGCCGTCGTGGACTTGCCGTTGGTCGGGTCATGCCAGCGGGCGCTCAGCGGCTTGCGCAGGTGCGAGAGATCGAGCTGCAGGGCCGAGCCGCGTGGGTCGTAGACGACGGCGACCCTCTGGTCGCAGCTGACCGCTGCCACAGGTGGGTCATCGCCTCCGGTCCCTCCCCGGAGCAGCCCGCCGTCGTCCGGCCGTAGGTTCCACCAGGGGAGGGCAGTGAAGAGACCTGCGAGGTGCTGGACGCCGGCGGTGCCCGGGGACGAGAGCTGCTGCTGCCAGGTACCCGGCGCGGGAAACAGGCCTTCGGCATCGAAGTGCCACATCGGGTTGTTGCCGAAGACCTGGCCGATGCCGCCTGCGAGGACGGTCTCGTAGCCCTGGCGCCGTAGGTCGACCTGGGTCAGGTCGTGCTCGTTCTCGTAGTAGCCCTCGATGAGGAAGAAGGGCCGGTTCGCCTTGGCGTAGGCATCCTGGGCAGCCTTCAGGGGGAACTGGTCGGTGTAGATGTTGTCGACGGTGAACCAGGGGCGGTCCCCCCAGCTGTCCGCCACCGTCGACCCGCGAGCGCCGTTGAACGTCTGCAGCGCCCCGGGGTCGGTCTCCGCGATCCCCTCGGCCACCGCCTCGACGAGGTCCTGGTCCGGCGCGTCGTAGTCACCGCCCTCCACCCAGAGGATGTTGTCGTGGTCGGAGAACCGGGTGCCGACGTACCGCGCATAGTCACGCAGCTTCGAGGCGCCCGTGCGCTTCATCTCCTGGTACCAGCCCTGCTCTGCGCCACCGTAGCCCGTGTAGGACGGGGTCAGCAGCACAAGGAAGCCCAGCTCCCGAGCCAAGGAGACCACGTCCTCGGCGTGGTCGAAGTACGCGTCGTTCGGCCGGGCCATGGTGCTGCCGCCTGCGAACGGGGCCACGCCGGCCTTGTTGGCGGGCGCGTTGCTCGCGAACTCGTGCTCGACGAGGTTCACCAGCACGGTGTTGAACCCACGGGCCTTGCGGGCGGTGAGGTAGCGCCGCGCATCGCCCAGGCTGAGCTGGGCGATCAGCGACCAGGCGGCGTCACCGACCATGAGGAAGGGCGCGCCGTCCGCTCCGACCAGCTGGTGGCGGTGGTCGGGGTCGACTCGCAACGGGAAGGCTGGCGGGGCCGCTGGTCCGCCTGGCGGCGCGGGCTGGTCGGTCCGACAACCCACTGCACCGTCTCTCGCGGCGGTCGTCGTGGTCGTCGTGGTCGTGGTCCCGCTCGAGACCCTCGGCCCCGAGGTCACGCTCGATGACCCCGTGGAGTCGCTCGGGCAGGGCGATGTCGCGGACGCGGCCGGCGGGACACAGGGCCCCGCCGGCGGCGGCTCACCAGAGCAGGCGGTGGCTACCGCCAACGCACCGACCGTGAGGAGCAGGCGGAGCTGGTGCCGCGGCATACCCCGTCGTGGCACGAAGCCTTCAGCCCAGCAGGCCGTAGACGGTGAGCGTGGACACGGTGCTCACGTAGACCCGACCGTTGGCAACCAAGGGGATGGCGTACTTGGCGGCGATGTCCAGGCTGTCGCGCGCGCCGGACTGGTTGCTGTTCCACAGCTCGGTGAAGGTCGAGCCGAGGTTGCGGGCGTCATAGGCGTGCAAGGTGCCGGCGGTGGACGCGCTGGTGCGCTCGACGGCCCACAGGATCCCGGCGGTGTTGCCGTTGGCGGAAACGGCGATGGAGCCACCGGGGAACGCGAAGCTGGTGGACGACTTCATGGTCGGACTGGTGGACAGCAGGCCGTTGGTCATGGAGAAGGCCATCACCTTGTCGGCCACCGGTGAGAAGTAGACGAAGCCGTTCCAGTAGACCGGTGCGCTGAAGTTCCCCGGCTCCGGCGTGCCGTTGGGGAAGATGTTGGGCAGCGACTGGACTATCTGGCTGTCGTTCCCGGCGTGGAAGTGACCCATGTTGTCCCGGTCCACCAGGTAGATGGTCCCGTTCTTGCCGGCCGTCACCAGCTCGTGCGGGTGTGCTCCCGGCTGGTCGGGGAGAAGGGCCACGCCGCCGGCACCGAGGTCATGGTTGCCGTCGTCGAGCTCCTGCTGGTTGTAGGGGGTGAACCAGTCGGCGACCGTCGCGTTCGGCCGCAGTCGCATGATCGTGTCGCCATAGTTGCGGCCGCCCGAGCTGACGTCGAACGTGCCGTCGCCGCTGACGAAGTAGATGTCCCCCGAGGTGTCGGACGCGAGACCGCCGCCGGAGTGCCACACCCCCGCGCCCTCGCCATCGGGAGTGAGGCAGAAGACCAGCGATTGGGCGAGGGTGGCTGCGTCGTAGCCGAGGATCCAGCCGTGGTAGGGCTGGTGGTCCCCATGGCTGGCGAAAGCCATGTACACCACACCGTTTCGCAGCAGCAGGCCCACCCGCTGGTTCTCGTGCAGGGCGTCGAAGGGGAGGACACCGCCGACGGCGCCGTTGCCGGTGCCCGGGACGCTGGCGCTGATCACCACGGGGCTTCCGGCGCGTTCGCTGCCGTCGGCCAGGCTGATCGCGTGCAGCCGCTGGACGTAGCTCGTGGTCTGCCCCGAGACCTCCTTGGTCTTCGCCACGACGTACAGGGTCCTGGTTGCCGCGTCGATGACCGGCGTGCCGGTGATCCCGATCTCGGGCTGGATGTCGCAGCACTCCCCGGTGTCGAGGGCCGGCACCGTCGTGACGCCGGCAGCGGGGTTGATGAAGCTGCGCTTCCACAGTGGCGTGCTCTGCCGGGCGTCGGCGTCGAAGGCGTACACCGAGTCGTGTTCGGTCGCGACGAAGACGACATTGCGTACGCCGACCCCGGTCACGGGGACGTCGGGGACATAGAGCGGCGAGGAGTGGGAGACCCCGTCAGTGGCGAACGTCGTCACCTTGCCGAACGTGGACGGCGTGACTCGTGCGGGGTTGAGGACCGTCTCGTCGAGGTTGGCGCCCGTCCGCTCGACGTTGTTGTGGTGGGTCAGGGTGCCGGCGTAGCTGGTGACGTACACGGTGGCGGGGCTGGCCGTGGTGGCTCCGTCGGTCGCCGAGATCGTGTGTGTCCCCTCGGCCTGTGGTGCCGTGTAGAGACCTGCCCCGGTGATCGTCCCGACCGTGGAGCTGCCACCCACGGTCCCGTCCACCGAGTACGTGACCTGTCCGGTCGCGCCACTCACGGTGAACTGCTGCGTCGCTCCGGGTGTCAGCGTGGCAACCCTGGGCGCAACGCCCACGCCGGTGCTTGCGGTCGCGGTGTTGCTGGGATTGCTGCGGTTGCCGGCTGCGTCGACGGCCACCACACGGTAGGAGTAGCTGGTGAAGGGCGACAATGCGGTGTCGGCATAGGTGGTCGTCGCGGCGGTCGAGACAAAGCTGAAGTCGGTGCAGCCCGTCCCGGCGCAGCGCTCGATCTGGTAGCCGGTCACGCCCACGTTGTCGGTCGAGCCGGTCCAGGCCAGGTTGATCTGGGATCCGCTGGTGGCGGTGGCGGTCAGTGCGGAGGGTGCGGACGGTGGCACGGCGTCCGACGGGGCACCCACCGCGACGGTCATGTCGCCTTGGATCTGCGCACCGGTGCGGGCGACGTTGAAGATCCGCACCTCGTCGATCAGGCCCGAGAAGAACTGCCCGTAGATCGAGTCGCCGCCGATCTGGACGGGATTCGTCGAGGTGGCCATCGCCCCGCTCGCGGGTGCACTTCCGACCTGTGTTCCGTTGAGGAACAAGCGAACTGCGGCCCCGTCATAGGTCAGCGCGAGGTGCGACCAGGTGTTGGCCGGCAACGGCGCAGTGCCCTCGGCCTCCTGGTGGCCTCCCGTGACGATCGTCCCGCCCACGGGGATCCCGCCTCGGGTCGAGCTGGACTCGAGGTAGTAGTTGTCGTCGCCCTTGTACACGACGTCGGCCCATGAGCTGCTGCTGCTCGCGGGATTGACCCACGCCTCGAGGGTCATGCCGGTCGTCAGCCGCAGGTCACTCGCATCTGGGATGGTGACGAAGGCGTTGGAACCGTTGAACGACAAGGCGTTTCCGAATCGGCCGGACGTGGTGCGCGTCGCGCCCGAGATGGTGCCGGTGTGGCCTCGGCCAGAGGCGTCCAGCGCCGACGCCCCCGACGTCTCACCGAATCCGTATGCCGCGACAAGGCTTGTCGTCGCAGCAGGGACGGACGTGGAGGCTTGGTTTGAGACCGGCCCGATGTTGCCGGCGGCATCGAGGGCGCTCACCTGATAGCTGTACGACGTGCTGTTGGTGACCCGGGTGTCCGTGTAGGTCGTGCCGGTCCCGTTCAGCTGGACCAGGTGCGTGAAGTCCTGGCACGCGGTGCCCGAGCACCGGTCGATGCGGTATCCGGTCACCGCGACGTTGTCAGTTGCCGCGCCCCAGTTCAGGGTCGCGGAGGGGGTGGCGTCCGAAGTCACGCTCAACGTGCCCGGTGCGCTGGGCAGCGTCGTGTCAGGCGGGGTTCCGCTGGTGGTTGCCGACGCGATGAGCGAGTAGGCGCCGAGGTTTCCAGCCGCGTCGATGGCCCGGACGCGGTATTCGTACCTGGTGTTGGCCGCCAGTCCGGTGTCGGAGTAGGTGCGGGCGGTGAGCGCCGCGATCTGCGTGAATGGTGAGCAGCCCGTGCCCTGGCAGCGCTCGAGCCGGTAGCCGGTGACGCCGATGTTGTCCGTGGCCGCGTCCCAGGCCAGGTCGACGCCGCTCGAGCCGGTGGCCGTGGCGGTGAGGTTCCCGGGCGCCGTCGGCGGCGTCGTGTCGGGGGTGGTCGTCGTGGCCGACGCGGTCCCGCTGTAGGGCCCGAGATTGCCCGCGGCGTCGATGGCCCGCACGCGGTAGACGTAGGTGGTCCCAGCCGTGAGCAGCGTGTCGGCGAAAGTCGTCGTCGCGGAGCTGCCGACCTCGACGAACGTGCCGCACCCGGATCCAGCGCAGCGCTCGACGCGGTAGCCGGTGACCGCGACGTTGTCCGTCGCCGCGGTCCACGCGAGGTTGACCTGGGTGGAGCCGGCAGCGGTTGCGCCGAGGCCGCTGGGGGCCGTGGGTGGCACCGCGTCCGGAGGCGCCGCGACCGCCGTGTTCATGTCCGACTGCAGCTGCGCGGGGGTCCGCGCGACGTTGTAGATGCGGACCTCGTCGATGGTGCCGGCGAAGTACTGGCCGTAGATGCTGTTGCCACCGATCTGCAGGGGATTCGTCGACGTGGCGATGGCCCCCGTTGCCGCGGTCGAGGCGACCTGCACGGCGTTCAGGTAGAGCCGGACGGCGGTGCCGTCGTACGTCAGGGCCAGGTGCGCCCAGACCGACGTGGCAAGGCTCCCCGAGGCGAAGGCCTCGCGGATGACGCCCGCGGCCTTGACCCCTGCTGCAGGTCGTCCCCCGGGCACGGAACTGCCCTCGAGGTAGTAGTTGTCGTCACCCTTGTAGATGACGTCGCGCCACTTCGTCGAAGTCTGCGCCGGCTTGACCCACGCCTCGAGGGTTGCCGCGCTCGTGAGCCTGAGGTCCGCGGCGTCGGGGACGGTGACCTTGGTGCTCGTGCCGTTGAAGACGAGGGCGCCGCCGAACTTCCCCGCCGTGGTCCGGCTCAGGGTGCCGGTCACAGCCCCCGTGTGTCCGTTGCCGGAGGCGTCGAGCGCAGAGGTGCCACTGGCCTCGTCGAAACCGAACGCCGCCACCAGGGACGGGTCAGCGGCTGCAGCCCCGGGAGCCAGCAGCGCAACAGACGCGGCTGCGGTCGTCATGGAGGTCGCCACCAGCACGGAGATTCGCCGCCGCAGGGGCGCTCGCAGGGGCGCTCGCAGGTGAGTTCGAGGAACCACGATGACCCCCAAGAGGTGAGGCGAACTTGAAGCCGCACTGCCAGCGTATGAGCGCCGATGAGGTCTGCACAGGGCTGCGCGACGAAATACGCGGAGTGCATGAGTCGCGAGTCCGGCAGACGACGGAGTAGCGTTCGCGGCCGGTGCGTAGGCTGGGGAGGTGTCGTCAGGTGACCTGTTGGGGGACCATGTCGTGGCTGTCGTCACCGGCGCCTCGCAGGGCATCGGGAGGGCCGTCTGCCAGCGGCTTGCGGGCCTCGACTACTCCGTGTGGGCCCTCGCCCGTCGGGGCGAGCCGTTGCTCGAGCTGGCGGCTTCCTGCCCCGAGGGCAGCGTGCGCCCGTTCCCGTGTGACATCACCGCCCCGTCGTTCAGCGGTCTCACCGAGGCCCTGGCGCAGGAGCTGCGTCCCGGGTCACTTCGAACGCTGGTGCACTGTGCCGGGATCATGGCGGCAGGGCCCGTGACGACGGCAGGCCTCGACCAGTTCGACGCGGTGATGGCCACGAATGCCCTCGGCCCCCTGCGCCTGACGTCCGAGCTGTTGCCGCTCATGGGCCCCGGGAGCACAGTCGTCTTCGTGAACTCCAGCCAAGGGACCAATGCCGGCGCCGGCGCCGGTGGGTACGCCGCCTCGAAGCACGCCTTGAAGGCGATTGCGGACTCGTTGCGGCACGACCTGGTCGGCTCGGGGATCCGGGTCACGAGCCTCTATCCCGGTCGCACGGCAACACCGATGCAGGAGGCCCTGTACCGTGCTCGCCGCGAGACCTACCAACCGGACATCCTGATCCAGCCGAGCACCATCGCCGAGGTGGTCGCGGGCGTTGTCGGCCTCGCGCCGGAGGCAGAGATCACCGACGTGAGCCTTCGACCCTCGGCGAAGTCGTACTGACATGTCGGAATCGCCTTGCAGGTCATGCGGCTCGCCCGCGACCCTGGTCCTCGACCTCGGACTCGTCCCTGCCTCGGATGACTTTCCGGAGGTGTCTGCCCCCGAACCCGACGACACGCATCCGCTGGAGCTGTTCCGCTGCTCGTCCTGCACCCTCCTCCAGCTCGGGCCGTCTGCGGTGCTCGCGCCGGAGCGACCCACAGCGGTGGACTCGTCCACGGCCCGCGCGCATGCCGCCCGCTCCGTCGCCGCGGTCCTCTCTCAGGAACACATTCCCCCGGGTGCCACCGTCCGGGAGCGAGACTCCGGCCATGGAAGCTCCTGGTTGCCCGACTTCCATCGCGCCGGACTGGTGTCCGCGGACCCGCAGGACGTCGCCCACCTCGTCCTCGACGTGCACTACCTGATGCACGAGGTCGACCTGGACTCCGTGCTCCAGGGCCATGTGGCCTCGCTCGCGCCGGACGGTGTCTTCGTGTGCGAGTTCTTCCACGCACTCCCGATGGTGAGTCGCGGCCTCATCGACACCATCAGGCACGGGCACTACCTGTACCTCAGCCTCACGGCTGCCCTTCCCGCCTTTGAGCGGAACGGCCTCACGGTGACGCACGTCGAGGCGGTCGAGGTCTATGGCGGCAGTCTCCGGGTCACGGCGCGCAGGTCTGGGCCCGGTGTGCGCGTCGATCCCTCCGTCGCGGACATGCTGGAGGTCGAGCGGGACTCAGGCTTGGGTGCGCCCGATGGCGTTGCCGGATTCGCCCGCCGAGGCAGGGAGGCCGCCGCGGCCCTTCGAGAGCGCCTGGAGACCCTGCAGGCGACGGGGCGAACGGTGGCTGGGTACGGCGCGCCTTCCAAGGCATCGGTGCTGCTCACGTTGGCAGGTGTCGACAAAGGGCTGCTGCCCTTCACGGTCGACCTGGCGCCCGCCAAGGCCAACCACCGGATCCCCGGGGTGGGAGTCCCCATCCTGCCCGTCGCCGCGCTCATCGAGCGGCGCCCCGACGAGGTGGTCGTCCTGACCTGGGACATCGCAGAGGAGGTTGCTGCGGGGCTGACCCTCCTGGCAGACGGCACCGGCTGGGACCCGATGCTCTATGTGCCGCTGCCTGAGCCCCGGGAGACCAGGTTGTCGGCCTTCGTCTCGAGATAGTCGATTTCCCCACAGCCTCGCTCGCGGCGTCCTATCGTGATGGGCATGCGGGCAGCACAGCAGGGGAATCAGATGAGCCGCGAGTTGCGCCGGGGGGACCGGGTGCGACTCAAGAGCCTCGACGACATCGCGGCCACCTTGGACGATCAGGGAAGCCTGGACCATCTTCCTTTCATGCGGGAGATGGTCCAGTTCGCAGGCCGAGACCTCGTCGTCGAGGCGCGAGCCGACAAGACGTGCGACACCATCGAGAACACCGGGCCCACGCGGAAGATGACCGACACGGTGCATCTCGCCGGGGCGCGGTGCGACGGCTCCTTCCACGGTGGCTGCCAGGCCTTCTGCCTGCTCTTCTTCAAGGAGGAGTGGCTCGAGCCGGTGCCCGACGGCGAGCAGACGCAGACGGCTTCCCCGGCGCCGGACGGACCGGAGGCGCCCCAGGTCGACGTACCCCCTGAGCTCGAGAGCACATTGGACCGCGCTGCCCACCCGACTTCGGACACCTTTCGCTGCCAGGCGACCGAGCTCCTGCGGTCGTCGACCAAGCTGGTCGGCTACTCGCACTACCTGGACGACCTGCGCACCCGAAACGTCCCGTTGACCACCTTCCTGCACTCGTTGCCCTTCACGCTCGTCAACCGACTGCAGCGGGACGCCGAACGCCTGCCGGCGCGAATGAGGCCCTTCGGCGGGCACCGGTTCCCCCGGGTTCGCGGCAAGGTCCGTGATGCTCAGTTCCCCGCAGTCGAACCACTGGGGCTGCAACCCGGTGACCTGGTCGAGGTGCGCAGCCGCGCCGAGATCGAGGCCACCCTCGACGTCAACCAGCGCAACCGGGGGTTGTGGTTCGACGAGGAGATGCTGACCTACTGCGGCCGCCGGGGGCGCGTGCTCCAGCGGGTCGAACGGCTCATCGACGAGCGGACCGGGAAGATGCTGCGGATCCGCAAGGACTGTGTGATCGTCGAGGGGATGATCGGCTGCGCAGGGGTCTATCACAACCTCTGCCCGCGGGCCGTGATCGCCTTCTGGCGGGAGGCCTGGCTGCGCCGGGTCGACTGAGCCTGGCTACGCCGGGTCGACTGAACGGGCGAGGGGAAACCCACTGACGGTGGTCACGCCCTCCGGCCGGTGACCGCCCGCCGGTACTTGCCGGCATGGACGCGGGCAGAGCGGTAGGACCACGCGCCGAGGAACGAGGCGGTACAGGCCAGTCGGGTCGCCCACGGTTGGTCCATCCCCCACAGGACACGGACACTGCGGCCCACGAGCCGGACACCCGGAAACCGTTCTGCACCAGGCCGATCGGGGCGGTACCACGCGCCCGCGTTGCCGCTGCTGCTGTTGGCGTGGAACCGTCGGAGGAAGAGCGGTTCGGGGACCTCGTGGAACTCCCCATGGGCCGCGAGCTCGTAGAGCAGGGGAACGTCCGCGGAGACGAACGGACGTTGCAGGCCAGTTCGTCTCAACGCCTCGGTGCGGATCACTCCATAGAGCGGGTTGCACAGGTTCCAGTGACTCGCGACTGATCCCACCCGTCGCCAGGGGCTGCGGTGCCTTACATCCAAGTTGTCCTCGTAGGCCTCCAGGACGGTGCCCTCGTCGTCGATGAGAAGGGTCCGGGGGTACGCGAGCACCGCGCCGCTGCCCCGCTGGTCGAGCTCGTCGACGCACCGTGAGAGCAGGGTGGGGGCGAGGAGGTCGTCATAGGCCGCCCAGCGGAACAGCTCGCCCCGCGCAAGGTCGACGACCACGTTGAAGTTCGCCGCGACCCCTCGGTTCTGGGCGTGGGTGACGACGCGGATGCGGGCGTCGCGAGCTGCGTGCTCGTTGCAGATCTCCACCGTCCGGTCCGTCGATGCGTTGTCGCTGATGATCAGCTCGAAGTCCTCGAAGTCCTGGGCGAGGATCGACTCGAGAGCGGCGTCCAGGAAGCGTTCTGCGTTGTAGACGGGCAGGCCGATGGTCACGCGGGGGTCGCTGTGGGTTGGGGCCTCGTCGGCAGCGCCGTGCGTCTGCGTCCCGTCCCCGGGTCCGGGCCTCACCGGAGTCGTCCGCGGATCATCGTGCGGACGTCGTCCCAGGCCTGGGGCCGCAGCCACGACATCAGGCCGAGGTAGGTCGTCGCGCCGACCGTCACGGAGGCCGCGAGGCTCCACGAGTCGCTGGTGGCCATCGCTCCGGCAGCCAGCGCAGCGGCGGCCATGGCCGCGGTCGCGAAGACCGGTGCGGCAAGGCCGCGGAGGTACCAGCGGAACGGCTGGGCCACGAGGCGGAACGCCAGGAAGACCCCGATGGGCCCGAGGAGCAGGGAGGCCAGCCCGTAGGCCCACGCAACGCCGACAAGACCCCAGGGAAGGCCGACAACGTACGAGGAGACGAAGACGACGGACTGGACCACCTGCCAACGGAAGGTCCAGTCGGAACGCCCGATCGCGGTGGTCAGGTGGTACACGAGGGAGGTCACCGCCTGGGCAGCGCCGGCCGGTGCCAGCACCCAGACCAAGGGAGGGAGGTGTTCCCACTTGGAGCCGAAGAACACGTGGGTTGCGGGTTCGGCGACGACGGCGAGGCCAGCCATGGCCGGTAGCAGGATGATTGCGACGCCTGCCGAGGCACGGATGAACATCCGGGCCATGGCGGGCCGGTCCTCCTGCAGCCTCGACAGGCCCGGAAAGAGCACCTGTCCCACGACGCTGGCCACCGAGCTCAGGGGGTAGCTCACAGCCCGCTGGGCGAGCGCGTACGTGCCCAGGTCGACGAGGCCGAGAAAGCGCCCGATGATGAACTTGTCCGCCTGGCCGAGAACGACGAACCACAGGATGTTCGCGCCGAAGAGGTGCATCGAGAAGCGCCAGATCCCGCGGAGCTCCGCGGCGCTGGCCGACAGGCTGGGTCGCCACCGGCTCATTCGCCAGAGGAAGGCGGTGCTCACGAAGGCGCCCACGATGTTGCCGACCACGATCGACCAGACACCCTGACCGGCGAACGCGAGGCCGACGCTGACGGCGGAGGCGACCACGCCGTCCACGACGGCGACCAGGGCCAGCGAGGTGAACCGCATGGCCCGTCGCAGCAGGGCCTGGTGCACCTGTCCCAGCGAGGTGATGACCGTCAGCACGGCCATGGCACGGATGACCGGCGCGGCACTCTGTTGCCCCAGGAGGTCGGCGCTCCACCCTGCGGTGAGGGCAATTCCGGCGCTGAGCACGAGGCCCAGGCCGACATTGAGCCAGAAGACCGAGTCGAGCAGGGCGCGTCCGACCGAGGCCCGCTGGATGACCGCTGGGGCAGTGCCCAGGTCCTTCAGGTGGTCGACCAGGACGACGATCACGCCGGCCAGCGCGACCACGCCGAAGTCCTCAGGGACCAGCAGCCGCGCCAGGACCACGGTGGTACCCAGACGGACCACCTGGGAGACGACCTGCGAGGTCGCTGTCGAGCGGGCGCCACGGGCCATCGCGCCAGACATTCCGCTCGAGCTCCCCGCGTCCCAACGATCCGCCAAATCGTCGCCCTTCCCAGTCGGCAGTCGCATCTCAGCCCATCCCCCGGTGAGGACCCTGAAAGGTGGGCCCACGCTCAGGCTAGAGCCCCATGGCCGCGCAGGTACCGCGATTGACCAGCTCGCCCACGGATCGTGACGAGCCCGGCGTCGTGCACGCGCCGGCTCGTCCTGGCCTGCTGAGGGTCCGCGTGTGGTGATTCCGCGAATCGTGTGTCGTACTTCTCGCCGCTCGCCTAGTGTTCCCATCAGAGGCCCCGCCTCGACGCTGGATCCGAGGGGGTGAGGTGATTGCGGGCTGACGTTGCCGTGCTGTGTGTGACGCACAACTCCCGCGAGGACGTCGTGGACTTCCATGCCGCCGTCCTGGGTTCCACCTCTCGCAGCCTGCGGATCGTCTATGTCGACAGCGGATCGACCGACGACACCCTCGACGTGCTGGGGAGTCTCGTGGCGGACGGAGACATCTGCGACCTGGGCGCCAATCGTGGCTTCGCGGCAGGGATCAACGAGGGGATGCGCCGCCTGGCCGCGGAGGGAGGCGCGCGCGCCGTCGTCGTGGCCAACGCTGATGTGCGGCCTGATCCCGGGTGTCTCGACCTCCTCGTCGACGCGGTCGCTGAGCCGGGCGTGGCCATCGCCTGTCCCCAGCTGCGTGACGAGTTCGGGCACCGGCTGCCCTCCCTGCACCGGCTACCGACCGCCGCATCGGCCTGGGCCGAAGCGGTGGTGGGGGGTCACCTGGCGGAGCGATGGCGACTTCCCAGTGAGGAGATTCGCAGGGACTCGGTCTATGCGACGGGGTGTGACGTGGGCTGGGCGACCGGTGGCCTGATCGCACTGTCGGCCGAGCGCGCCGGCGTCGTGGGGGAGTGGGACGAGTCGCTGTGGATGTACGAGGAGGAGGTCGACTTCGCCCGCCGCGCGTTCGAGGCTGGCTTCCGCACGCGGTACGTCCCGGGGGCGCGTGCCGTCAGACGGGTCGGCACGAACGGCGTCGACCCCTGGCGCCGAGCGCTGATGACGCGGAACCGGGCACGGTTGGCCTGGCGCAGGGGGCCGGGCACCGGGGCCCTGACGGTGGGGGCACTGCTCGTGGGCGAGGGGATCCGCGCCCTCGCCGGCCGCCCCGAGGCAAGGGCAGGGTTCTGGTCGGTGACGCGCCGAGCCTCCGTCCTGCAGGTGATGAGCCGGTACGTGCCGGAGGCCAAGCCGGTCGTGGGCGCCGCCCCAACCGTCTTTGCGAGGCACCGTCGGCCGACGGGGAGCCCCACGTGACCTCCGAGGACCGGAAGGGCGGCGGCCGGCGTCCCCCCGGCATCGTCCTGTTCTCCGCCCAGGACTACTGGTACCACAGCAGGGCACACTCGGACGTCCAGCTGGCGCGAGGTCTGTCCACGCAGCGCCGCGTCCTCCTCGTGAACAGCATCGGCATGAGGATGCCGACTCGATCAGTGACCACCGAGCCGATCCGGCGGGTCGTCCGCAAGCTGGGCAGCCTCCTTCGCGCCGTGCGGCGACCGGAGGCGAACCACCCCCAGCTCTTCGTGATGACGCCCCTGATCGTGCCGTTGTACGGCAGTCCGGTCGGGCGCCGGTTCAATGCCTGGCTGGTCAGGTGGCAGGTGCGGCTGGTTGCCGCCGCACTGCGGCTGGGCCGCCCGGACGTGATCGTCACGATCCCGACCGCCTGGGACGTCGTCCGGGGTATGCCGCGTCGCTCGCTCACGGTGAATCGCTCAGACCGCTTCTCCTCCTTCGTCGAGGCCGACCAGGCCATGATCGCCGGTCTCGAACACGGCATGCTGGCGGCCGCAGACCTTGCGGTCTACGTGAACCACGAGCTCATGAGGGACGAGGAGACCTTGACCCGAGGCCGAGCCAGATTCCTCGGGCACGGCGTGGACCTGGACCGCTTTCGGCTGGGCCTGACACCGTCGCCCGGGCTTCGCGACGTGGACCGGCCGATCGTCGGCTTCTTCGGTGGCCTCGACGACTACGTCGTGGACCTCTCCCTCATTGAGCGGACGGCAGATGCCCTCAGTCATGGAACGCTCGTCCTTGTGGGATTGGCTACGTGCGACGTGTCGCGGCTCCAACAGCATCCCCGGGTCCTGCTGACCGGGCACCGGGACTACGGCGAGATTCCGGGCTGGGGAGCCGGTTTCGATGTCGCGATCATGCCGTGGCTCGACAACGAGTGGATCCGCTACTGCAACCCGATCAAGGTGAAGGAGTACCTCGCCCTGGGCCTTCCCGTCGTCAGCACCACCTATCCGGAGGCCGAGTCGTATGCCGATGTCATGGACATCGCGGCGGATCCCGCGGACTTCGTGGAGCTGGTCCTCGACGCGGTGCGCACCGGGGGTCGGGGGACGCCGGAGACGCGTCGACACTTCGTCTCGGCCGACTCGTGGCTGGAGCGGTCCCTGCAGCTGGACCGCATGATCACTGAGGCGGTCTCCTGATGTGCGGCGTCGTGGGTGTGCTCAACCATGACGGTGGCGCGGTGGATCCGCAGCTGCTGCGTCGGATGGCCCTGGTCCTGCGTCACAGGGGTCCCGACGACGAAGGGTTCTGGACGGCGCCAGGCATCGGACTCGGCCACCGTCGACTGTCCATCATCGATCTCGGCGGCTCGGCGCAACCGATGTCCTCCGTGGACGACCGCTTTCACATCAGCTTCAACGGCGAGATCTTCAACTACGTCGAGCTCCGCAGGTCACTGGACTACCCCTTTCGCACCAGGGGGGACACCGAGGTGGTGCTCGCCCTCTATGCCGCAGAGGGGACCGCGGGCCTGACCCGCCTGCGCGGCCAGTTCGCCTTTGCCATCCATGACCGGCAGGAGAACTCCGTCGTCCTGGTCCGCGACCGACTCGGCGTGCTCCCGATGTACTACCTCAGGGAGGACGACAGGACCCTGTTTGCCTCGGAGGTCAAGGCGCTCCACGCGATCGCGGCGCAGCCTCCCAAACTCGAGGTCGAGGCCGTACGCGAGTTCCTCCTCCGGCGCGCAGTACCGGCGCCCGCGACGTTGTACGCCGGTGTCTCCAAGGTCCCGCCCGGACACGTCCTCCGCATCGAGGCCGGCGGGGCCCTGCACCTGGACCCCTACTGGACGCTCCCCGGGCCCGCTGACGTCGCGAGGCTCTCAGCGCCCCAGGCTGTCGAAGCGGTCGACCGGGCGCTTCGCTCGGCCGTCGAGGACGCGCTCGTGGCGGATGTCCCCGTCGGGTCGTACCTGTCGGGCGGCGTCGACAGCAGCCTCATCGTCGCCCTGGCCAGTCGAGCCCGTGGGTCCTCCGCGCAGACCTCGCCGATGCACACCTACTGCGCGGCCTTCGGGGACCCGAGGCATGACGAGACGCACCATGCCCGGGCGGTGAGCGACCTCTTCGGCACGAACCACCATGAGGTGCCCGTGCGTGCCCGGGACTTCGAGGACCTCTGGCCCAGGTTGACCCGGTCCCGGGACGCCCCGCTGAGCGAGCCCGCCGACGTCGCCGTCTTCCTCCTTGCCGAGCGGGCACGTGAGGACGTGAAGGTGGTGCTGTCGGGTGAGGGGAGCGACGAGCTCTTCGGTGGCTATCCCAAATACCGTTTTGCCCGGGCGACCGCGGCGGCCGGCCTCGTGCCCAACCTCGTGCGTCAGCCCCTTCTGAGCGGATTGCAGCACGCGCTGCCGGCCGGCCAGACGCGCGCGCGGACGGCGCTTCGCGCCCTGAGCGCACCCACCGCGGCCGCACGGATGGCCACGTGGTTCGCGCCCTTCACACTGCCCGAGATCGACGCGCTGATGGGGGAGCCGCCGAGGACGTATGCCAGCCCTCCACCCCACCGCGACGCCGCGGACCTGATGGCCAGGATGGATCTGGCCAGCTGGCTCCCGGACAACCTGCTGGAACGCGGCGACAGGATGACGATGGCCTCCTCGGTCGAGCTGCGCCCGCCCTTTCTCGACCACCGGCTGGTCGAGCTGGCGGTGCGACTGCCCACGCACCTCAAGGTCCGGCGCGGGGAGACGAAGTGGCTCGTCAAGCAGGTCGCGTCCAGGTATCTGCCCCAGACCATCACCGGGCGTCGGAAGATCGGCTTCAAGGTCCCGCTCGACGACTGGCTGCGGGTGGGCCTGCGTGATCTCTCGCGCGAGCTCCTCCTCTCACGCGACAGCCTGGCGGCGCAGCTGTTCGACCAGCGCCAGATCGCGGCGCTCCTCGACAGCCACGAGTCGACCCGGCGCAACGAGGAGAGCCGGATCTGGACCCTGCTCTCACTCGAGCAGTGGTCGAGGACCTGCCTCGCCGGCGACGTCATGGACGACTGCGGGAGCCGCGTTCTCGGACGCGAGTGACCCGCGGGCCGCGGACGGAGAGCTCCCAGCGGCCTCGATGCGGTCGAGGCAGGAGACCAGGCCCAGGACCACGAACGTCAGCCCCGAGATCATCGGAAACGACAGGGCGTCGAAGAAGGCGAGACTGGCCGCCGCCGCGGCCACGCTGGCGGTGAGAGCCTGCGACAGTTCGCGGGTCTGGGGGGAGAGGCTGCGGGAGCGGCACCGCTGGGCCACATAGATCGCCGTGGCGAACGTGGCGATGAGGCAGGCAGTCCCGATCACCCCCGTCTCGATCACGAGGCCGAGGTAGGCGTTGTCCAGGATCCGATAGTCCGGCAGGAACGTGGAGTAGCCGCGTCCGACCCAGGGCGACTCCTTGATGAACGACCACGCGAGGGCATAGCTGCCCGTTCGGGACTTGGTGCTGCCGTCACCACCGATGCCCGTGAACAGGTCGGACAAGGTTCCGAGCATCCCGGGAACCGCGAGGTAGACGAGCACCCCCATGCCGGCCATCACGACGAGAGCACTCCTCTTGGCATGGCGTTCCCACGTGGGAACGACGATGCCCAGGCCCAGCACCATTCCCAGGATCGCCGACCGCGAGATGGAGAGGGGAATGGCAAGACCGAGGCAGACCACCGGCCACCACGCGCGAAACGTGGACCGACCGGCGCGTCGGGCTGTGTACAGGCAGAGCGGCAGCATGACCGTGAGCACCACTCCGAACTCGATCGGGTGGATCGCGGTGCCAGATGGCCGGGAGAAGCCGCCGCGGTCGAGCACGCTGTTGAGCGTGCTGTTCGTCGTGAGTCCGGGGACCTGGATCAGGTCCGTCAGGGGCCGGCCCGTCGCGAACTGGGCCAGGCCGAGGAGGGCGAGGAAGCCGGCACCGGCTGACAGCCGCGACAGGAGCGTCTCGAGGCGCGAGCGGCTGGTGATGCCGTCTCCAGTCACGAGGACCAGGCCGACCCACGCCAGGACAGACAGCATCCCCGCGTTCGCGGCGCGCAGCTCCACACCGTTGATGGGTCTGGCCATTGCCGCGACGAAGCTGAGCAGGAGGGCGGCGCTGAAGAGCAGGACGGTCCGTCGGACGAGTCTGGGTTGGGGAACGAACGAGCCCTGGCGCCAGACCCAGTGCCAGCCCCACCAGAACAGTCCCAGCGTTGCCACGATCTGGGCAGGCGTGCCGGCGCTTCCCAGGGGGCCGACGATCAACCGCGAAGGCAACGCCAGCAACAGGATCAGGTAGGCGGTCAGGTAGGTGACCGCATCCCTGCGAAACGGCTGTACGTCCTCGAGGGGAAACCCACCCATGGTCGGCCCTATCCGGGCCCGTGCATCACCGTGTCAGCGGGCTCGCGAGACAGCGAGGTTGCCGCAGCCGGTGGAGTTGGCTCATCATGCCCGGTCGCTCCGCCATGGCGCGGGGGACGGTTCTCCAGCGGCGGCGTCGGGCGCTGGCGCTTGCGTGCCGCGCGGCGAAGCATTCTCGCGTCGGTCCAGGATGCGCCGGCCACGGTGAAGGCGATGCCGAGCACCCCGACGAGGACCATGATCCGGACCAGTGACTTGATCTGCCTTTCGGCCTTGGGATCCCTGGTGACGAGGGTTGTCGTGATGTAGGAGCCCGAGCGGACGTTGGCCTCGTCCTGAATGCGACGCAGGGTGCGAGGGGCATCGTCCAGGAGCAGGCCCACGCCGCGGAGGGCGGTCTGGTTGGACGAGGCCTCCACGGACACGAGCACGATCGGCGCTGCGGCGTTCGGGTCGAGACCGACCGCGACCTCCCCCTCCAGCCCGCTGGTCTTGAGGACCCTGAGCGACTGAGGGTCGGTCATCGCCCGCGACATCACCTCACCTGCGGCGCTGAGTCCGCCGAGGGTGAGGTAGGGGTTGCCACCGGGGGGCACGACAGTGGCGGGTGGAAGCAACAGGATCTCGGCCGTGGCCACGTACTTTGGCTCGACCACGGCGTTGATCCCACCGAGCGCGAGGCCCGTCAAGGCCATCCCCAGGAGGGCCACATACCAGCGGCGCAGCAGGACCGCGGGCAACTCGGCGATGAACACCCTGGTACTCCCCCTGCCGGTCGCTTCTCACATGGCCACGACGTGGATTCGTCCCTTTGAAGGGTACGCCGGTTGCTCCACCGGCAAGTACGGATCGGGGAATCTCCAACCCATTTCGGCCCCTGCGCCCAGCACGTGTGCCACGATGCCGATGAGGGAGAGTTGTATGACGACGAGTCGGGTGTTGCGGGCCGCGGGGCGCCTCTGGTGGGTGGTTGCCCTGGGGAGCATCCTCACGCTGGCAGCCGCTCGGTTCGTGTGGACTGCCCCGGGCGTCTACTGGGCGCAGGCAGACGTCGTCTTCCTCACGCCTTCGTCGCCCCCAAACAACCCGAATCCCCTCGGATTCGTCTCGTCCAACGTCATCCGGTTTGCGTCCGTCATCCAGCGCGAGGTCGCCGGCGGGCCGGAGTCGGCCTCGGTGGTGTCCCCCAACGTGACGATCAAGGACCAGGGCACGGCTCCCAGAACCACCGTGACGCTGCCCTCGTCAGGGGGTCAGTGGACGGTGAGCTTCGACCGGGCCGTGCTTCGCGTCCAGGTGATCGACCGCACCGAGGAACAGACGGCGCAGCGACTCGGCACCGCCGTGGCGCAGATCCAGCAGCTCGTGGACAAGCGCCAGAGGGAAGCCGGAGTCGGACCCAATGCCTGGATCTCGACGGGCCTGAGCCCCAGTGATCCGCCGATCCGGTACGACGAAGGCGAACGCCGGAGGGCGGTGCTCGCACTGGGCATGCTCGGACTTGGCCTCACCGGCTCCGTCGTGGTCCTGCTCGAGTCACGCCGCCTGCGCGCCGCGAGGCTGTTTCCTGACGACGGAATGGACCGCTCCTTCAGCGGAAAGCCCGTCACGGAGAGCGTCGCCGTGCTTTGATCGTTCCGTCGGCAGGGCCCTGGCCAGTTTCGAGTCGAGCGGGCGATCGTAGGGAGGGAACGTGGACAACGTCGAGGTCGTCGCGCGGCTGCAACAGGACCGTCCGATGTTTCACGTGGGAGGAACGCGGATCTGGAACGCCATGCCGGAGTCCCTCCGCGTGATCGCCGACCTCGTGAGAGGTGGGGACACCACGGTGGAGACGGGCTGTGGTGCGTCGACGGTCGTCTTTGCCAGTCGCGGCTCCACGCACACCGTGATCAGTCCGGATGCGCGCGAGCACCAACTCGTTCACGAGTACTGCGTCTCCATCGGCGTCGACGACAGCGCGGTGAACTACGTGGCATCCTCGTCCGACGTCGTCCTTCCGACGCTCTTCCACGGACGTGAGGTGGACCTGGCGTTCATCGACGGGGCGCATTCCTTTCCCTACCCCGTCATCGACTGGCACTACATCTCCGAGGCGCTGAAGGTGGGTGGTCGGATCCTGGTCGACGACGTCTCCATCCCGGCAGTGGCCCCGGTCTACCGGTTCATGGCGGCCGAGGACCACTGGTCGTTCCAGCGGCTCGTGGATGACCGGGCCGCGCTGTTCGTCCTCGACGCCCTGCCACCGTCGGAGAACTACCATGCGCAGAACTTCAACCTGCGTGCCGACTACTCGTTCACCACCCTGCCGGGCCGCGCGCGCATCCAGGGTGCGGCGATGATCAACTCGGCTCGAGCGGTGATGTCCGAGCGGTACCCACGTCTGCACCAGGCGTGGAAGCGTGGGCAGAGCCTGGCGGGCCACCGTCCGGGGTCCGGGTCCTAGCGGTTCGCTCCCGTGACACCTGAGCTCCGCCACGCGTAGATCAGCCAACCAAGCTCGTAGGGGCGGCACTCCAGGTCGAGGAAGGTGGCCGGGAAGAGGCGGTCGACCGCGGGGAGCGTCAGGCCGGGAAACATCGCCGTTCCCGCTGCGGCGAGCGCCCGGACGAGCTTGCGTCGCTCACGACGGCGGCCGACCTTGCGCCAGACGACCGGTCCCGCTGGGTGGATGAGCTCCGGGAGGACCTCAGGATGCCGGTGCAACCACTGCAGCCCCAGGGCGACCTGGGCACGGTACGAACCCCCGCCCGCGCTCTCCAACTCGAGCAGGGCCATGGGGGCCATGGCGTGCTGGTGCACGCTGTAGACCGGAAAACGCTCCACCACCCTCCCGTTGCGATGGTCGTAGTGCCACCACCACTGCCCACTCGCGCCCTGCACGGAGCAGAGCTGTTCGGCGCACCGACGCGCAGCGTCCAGCGCGACACCGTCGGTCCGGCTCGCATGGAGTCGGGCCAGCGCCAGGATCGGGTAGACCTGGTCGGCGAAGCACCCCACGTGCCGCCGCCACGCCGGCCCGTGGGTGCTCGGCGCGTTCCTTGGAAACAGGCCATCAGCGCCTTGCGCGGACATGAGGGTCTGGCGGGCAGCAGCGACCACTGCGCTCCCATCACCCGCAGGTGCGCTCGCGAGGCCGGCAGTCAGGGCCCAAGCCACCTCCACTGTCTTGTCGAGCGAGCCACGAGCCAGGGCGACCTCGAGTCGCGACAGCAGGTCCGGGCGGGGGACGCCGGCGACCTCTGCGCTGGCCCAGGCAGCCAGGGCGACGCCGCCCAGGTCGGCCGAGGTCAGGGCCCGGTCCGCCGTCCGCAGCGCGAACTCGCCCGCCGAGGTTCCGCCCAGGACCACCCGCTGCCGGGCTTCGGGCAGTCGGTGCAGACCCAGGGCGGCGATGGCGTCGTAGAGCAGATCGACCCCCTCACGACGCAGCTGCGGTCCTGCGGGAGTGGCGACTCCACGCATCGTGTGGCAGAAGCGGCCGCTGACGGGATCAAACATGGAGACGAGGCCCGCCTCGGCGACGGGCAGCAGCTCCCGCACCGTGGCATCGGCTTCCTCGTCGCCGAGGACGACGACCCCGGGATCACCCGCACCCTCAAGATCCGCGCTCATCGCGCCCTTCCCCCGTCGCATCCCTTTCCCTTGGGGTGAGCGTATCCGTGCCGCAGCCCGGCCAGCCGTGAAATCGGTAAGGGCCATTCCACCACCGCAGTCCTGCCGTTCGCCCTACGCTGAGGTTTGTTGCGCCACAGTCGATCGGGGGTTCGGGGTGTCAGCTGGAGAGCGTCTGAAGCGGCTCCTCGTCGAGTCCCCCACGTCCTTGGGCGAGAAGGCCCGCAAGCGCCGGTGGCAGACGACGATGGAGTCGTTTCCCGGGCTGCGGGACATGGATGTCGTCGATCTCGGGGGGACGGTGGATGCCTGGAAGCGTGCGCCTGTGCAGCCCCGGAGCGTGACGGTCCTGAACATCGACGACCCGGGAGCGGCTGACGTCCCGTGGGTGCGCACCGTCGTCGGGGATGCGTGTGACGCCGCTGTGGTGCTCTCTGCCGCCGGCGCTGCAGTGACCTACGACGTGGTCTTCTCCAACGCGGTCCTGGAGCACGTGGGAGGGCATGCGAACCGCCAGCGGTTCGCGGACTCCGTCCTGGCGTTGGCTCCCCGTCACTGGGTCCAGACGCCCTACCGGTACTTCCCGCTCGAACCGCACTGGCTCTTTCCCGGGATGCAGTTCCTGCCCGTCGCTGCCCGCATCAAGATCGCCGAGTCGTGGCCCCTCGTCCACAGCCCGCACCCGGGATTCGAAGCAGCGCGGCGCGAGGTCCTCTGGACCGAGCTGATCTCGGTCGCCGAGATGCGCGCCTACTTCCCCTCCAGCCAACTGCTGCACGAACGCGTGGCAGGGCTGACCAAGTCACTCATCGCAGTGCGCACCTGACTGTCGCTGCGGCCCCGACGGAGCAAGGTCGGTGCCACAGAGAGCTGGTTCAGGACCTAGGGCAGAACCGGGGCACCGGCCTTGGCGCCGTCAGCCCACGTGTTGCCCGACCACGTGTTCCCTGAGCTCTCCCAGTTGGCCGAGATGCCCCAGTACCCCGACTTCGGGAAGTACCGGGTCGAGAACTTGTTGTTCACCACCTTGACTCCGCTGCCCGTCCCGGGACCGCCGTAGACCGGGTAGCCGCCGCCAGCGATGAAGTTGTCGCGCATCACTCCCTGAGACGGGTGTCCTGGCATGCTCACCCAGATGCAGGCGGTCTGGGTCAACTTGTTGAGGATGGTGTTGTGGGCCACCTCCCAACCGGTGAAACCGTCAGCGAGGACGCTGTCGTTGTGGGCGCCCGGAGCGGCCGCGAGGTCGTGCACGTAGGAGTCGTAGAGCTTCGAGTTGTTGCTCAGCCAGACACCGACCGGCGCGCCATAGGCATTGATCCGACGCGCGACGTACTGTCCGCCGTTCTCCGTGGCGATGCTGGCCGAGCCGTCAAAGCTGCCCACCAGCGTGGAGTCCTCGACGAGCGCGTTCTTGCCGCGCACGACCACCGCGTACCAGGAGCCCGTCGTGACCCTCACGTTCCTGAGCACGACGTTGTTGGCCTCGATCGACACCGTCCCCGCGATGTCGAGGTTGCTGAGCACCGTCCCGTCCTTGGTGATCGTCATGCCGCTGACCTTCTTCAGAGTTCCACGAGCACCCGTGTTCGACGCGTTGGGGTAGCCCGTGGGCGGCGAAGCGCTGGTCGCCGCAGCCCTCGTGCTCGTGGCGGGTGCCGGCGGCTTCACCGTCGTGCGCCTCACCGTCGAGGGGGTGCTCGAGCTCGCCCTGCTCGGGGCCGACTTCGACGTGGTGCCGCCAGCCGTGGACGTGCTGCTGGACGTGCTCAGGGCCGAGCTGGGGCTGCCCGTGGTGACCGAACTCCGCCCCGCCCACCCGCTGTTGCTGCCGAGATCGCTCGCAGGACGCGTGGACTTGCCTGCCACGGCTGCGGTGGGGGCCGAGGACGGAGCGCCGGGGGCTGACGGGAGGGTGAAGAGACCGGTGACGAGCGCCAGGACGCCAGCGAGCGTGGACGCTCCGAGTGAGCTCACCAGCCATCGAGGTAGGCGCAGGAGGCGGGTCGGTGTGGCGGGACGCACGCGGGGGCTCTCCCAAGGTAGACGTCGATGTGCCAGATCCCTGCCGTCCGCTGGCTACCCCGACGATAGCGCTGGGATCAACCCAGGGGCAGCCGCCCGTGACGCTAGCAGCCTGCGAATGACTAGGGCAAATGGACTAGTCCCTTCGGCTGTTCGGGACATCGCCCCACCGGGATGCCCGCGAACCCGGCCCACCCGATCTACCATCGGGACGTGCCGCGGGTTCTGCGCTGGGGGAACGAGCTCGACGCTTCCTTGGGGGGTTGGGAGTCTCTGCCTCACCTGTCCCCGGACACCGAGCCTGCGCTCTTCAAGGCGGCCCTGCACGCCGGGACCCACGTGATCGGGCCCTACGTCATCGTTTCGGAGGGGTCCACCGACGCTCCCGCGGCTGCGCTCTTCGGGCGCCTTGAGCGTCAGCGGCTGCGAGTGAAGGTCGGTTTCGCCACGGTGCTCCAACTGCGCGCCACGGTCCTCTGCGTGCCGCAGGACGGCGTCGTCGGCCCCTCGGACGACGTGATGCTGCCCTTGGTGGACGAAGCCCTCGGCGCGCTGGGCCGAGGCGACGCGGATGCGGTCAGGTTCTACGGCGTCCGAGAAGGATCCGTCCTGGAGCGTCGCCTGTCAGCGGTCGAGAGCCGTCCACGGCCGTTGGTGTCGCCCCCGGTTGCCAACTACGACGCTGACGTCTCGTGCACCTTTCCCGCGTTCCTGTCCCGGCGCGGCTCACGGGCCCGCGAGAGCATTCGTCGCAGCCTGCGGAAGTTCGCGAGCGCCGAGGCGGGACTGGTCGTCAGGCGTTCCGGACAGGACGTCGCTGGCGAGGCTCTGCGGACGAGCATCGACCGAATCGCGGCCGTGAGCTACCAGAGCGCCATCGGCGTCGGGTTCGGCCCTTCCCCACTCAGGGACCAGCTCCTCGGTGAGGGCGTGGAGCAGGGCTGGTACCGCGTGTGGCTGGCCGAACGCGCAGGCGTCCCGATCGCCTTCTGGTCGGCGTTCTGCTTCGACAGCACCTGGACGTTGCACGAGACCGGGTTCGACGCCGCCTTCGCCGATCTTGCTCCGGGCGTCGGCCTGCTGGGTACGGTCGTCACCGACGCCTGCGAGGACGCGGACGTGAGCCGCATCGGATTCGGATCCGGCGACGCCCAGTACAAGCGCTACTGGTCCGACTCGGTGTGGATGAGCCGGAACGTCGAGGTGCTCAGGCCGCGACCGAAGTGGATCGCCTTCGCGGCCGCCAACCGTTCCTCCCGCTGGGCCGTGCGGCGGGTGGCGGACACCCTCGGTCAGAAGCGGGTCGAGCGGCTGCGGTCCCACCTCATCGGCAGGCGGGTCCGCAGGACGGCTCGAGGCCGCGGATGACCACCGTTCGGGCGTCTTGCCCACGTATCCGCACCGGACCCGGGGGGCTGCCCATACGCTCGTCGCAGAGTCGGTCGCGGGACCAGGAGGACTGATGCGGAGCATTCTGGTGGTCTACGGGACCCGGCCAGAGGCGATCAAGCTCGCGCCCGTCGTGCAGGCACTGGGGCGCAGCCGCCACCTGCAACCCGTGGTCGCCGTCACGGGACAGCACCGGACGATGCTCGACCAGGTCAACGACCTGTTCGGCATCGTGCCCGACCACGACCTGAACATCCTCCAGCCACGTCAGACGCTGGAGGACATCACCTCGCGCACCCTGACGGGCTTGCGGCCGCTGCTCGAGACGACGATGCCCGCCGCCGTTCTCGTCCAGGGGGACACGACGACCTGCTTTGCAGCCGCGCTCGGGGCCTTCTACCACCAGGTGCCCGTCGTCCATCTCGAGGCGGGGTTGCGGACGGACAACCCGCTCAACCCCTATCCCGAGGAGATCAACCGGCGACTGACCACCCAGCTCACCTCCCTGCACCTGGCTCCGACCCCGACGTCGCGCGCCAACCTGCTCCACGACGGCGTCAAGGCCTCGGCCATCGTCACCACCGGCAACACGGTCATCGATGCCCTGCTCGACGTGGTCGGCCGAGCGGCGCCACTCGCCTGTCCCGACCTGGAACCGCTGCGCCACCGGCGGCTCGTGCTCGTCACCTCGCACCGCCGCGAGTCGTGGGGCGAACCCATGCGCCACTCCGGGCAGGCCATCGCGCGCCTGGCCAGGGCCTTCCCGAACGTCGACTTCCTGCTCCCGGTGCACCTCAACCCCGTGGTGCGCGACGTGCTCCTGCCGATCCTGACCGGCCTGTCCAACGTCACGATCACCGAGCCGCTGGACTACAGCGACTTCGCCACGATGATGAGCTGGGCGGAGGTGGTCCTCACCGACAGCGGGGGAGTCCAGGAGGAGGCGCCGAGCCTGGGCAAGCCCGTGCTGGTCATGCGTGAGACCACCGAGCGCCCCGAAGCCGTCGACGCGGGCACGGTCCGCCTCGTGGGCACCGACGAGGCGACCCTCGTCCGCGAAGTGACCAGGCTGCTCACCGACGCCGAGGCGTACGCGGCCATGGCGCACGCCGTGAACCCCTACGGCGACGGCCGCGCCGCCGCGCGGTGTGTGCAGGCGATGGAGCACTTCTTCGGGTATGCCGAGCGGCCGGCGGACTTCGTGGCCGCACCGGCCGCACCGGCCGTGCCCGCCGCACCGGCCGTCCCGACGACCGGCCGCCCTGACTAGCGCCAGATGCCCCTGGTGTCGTAGAGGACCTTGCCGGCGAGCCAGCTGCGGTTCATCGCGCGGAACTGGTCGTGGTCGACCAGGAGGGCGACGATGTCGGAGGTCTCGACGGCCTTCTCCGCAGGCACCAGCCGCAGGTTCGGCAGCAGCGCCAGACGCGGGGGGAGCGCAGACGTGAACGGTTCCGCCACGAGGATCTCCACGTCGGGCAGGGACCGGGCGATCTCCTCGACGATGTCGACCGCGGGGCTCTCCCGCAGGTCGTCGATGTTGGCCTTGAAGGCCAGGCCAAGGCAGGCGATGGTGGGGTCCCGGAACCGCGAGGCCTTCGAGATCACTTGCGCCGCAACGTGGTGCGGCTTGTGGTCGTTGATCTCACGTGCGGTCCGGATGAGCCTGGAGAGCTCTGGCGCAGCGCCGACGATGAACCAGGGGTCAACGGCGATGCAGTGGCCGCCGACCCCGGGGCCGGGGTTGAGGATGTTCACCCGGGGATGGCGGTTGGCCATCGTGATGACCTCCCAAGCGTCCAGGTGGAGGGACTCGCAGATCAGGGACAGCTCGTTGGCGAAGGCGATGTTGACGTCGCGGTAGGCGTTCTCGGTCAGCTTGGCCATCTCGGCGCTGGACGCATCGGTGAGCAGGATGTCGCCCTGGGCGAAGACGCGGTAGATCGCGGCTGCCTTCTCGGCGCACCGGCGGGTGATTCCTCCCACGACCCTGTCGTTGGTGACCATCTCGATCATGACCCGGCCGGGGAGGACGCGTTCCGGGCAGTGCGCCACATGGATGTCGGCGACACCCTCGGACGCGTGGGGGAGCGTGAGGTCCGGCCGTAGCCCGGCCAGCTGACGACTGATCCCCAGGGTCGTCCCCGGCGGTGACGTCGACTCGAGGATGACCACCTCTCCACCGCGGAGCCGCGGGGCGATCTGGGCCACCGCCCTCTCGATGTAGGAGACGTCGGCCGTGTGGTCGTCGTTGAACGGGGTGGGCACCGCGATGATGAAGGCGTCGGCCTCCGGCGTCTCCATCGTCGCCGTCAGGCGCCCGATGCTGACGGCGCCGCTGACGCCCACCGCGAGGTCCGGCTCGACGAAGGGGAGCTGCCCCCGCGAGACCGCCTCGACCGTGGCGGGGTTGACGTCGACGCCGACGACGTCGATGCCCCTCGTCGCCAGCGCAACGGCCGTCGGCAGGCCGATGTAGCCCAGGCCGATCACGGCCACGCGCCCGGTGAACTCCTCGGTCATGACACGCTCCTGAGGTCGCGGTCGGCAGCCGGCGCCGCGGCATACGGTGCGGTCGGGCGGACCCGCTCCTGGATCGTGAGGGCCAGGAATGCGGTGTTGGTGGTGAGGTAGCGGCGCGCCAGCCGGCGCGGCTCCTGCTTGAGCCGGTAGGCCCATTCCATGCCGGCCCGTTGCCACGCAAGGGGAGCCCGGTCGGTCACGCCGGCCAGCACGTCGAACGAGCCACCGACGCCATGCACGACCGGGACGCCAAGGGTCTGACCGTAGGTCCCGATGAAGATCTCCTTCTTGGGAGAGACCATCCCGAGGAAGAGCATGTCGGCCCCCGACCGCCGGATCGACTCGGCGACCTGCGGCGCCTGCGCATCGGTGAAGTAGCCGTCGCGGCTGCCGACCACCCTGGCCCGCGGATAGCGCTCCTCGACGACGCGCGAGACGCGGGCGACCACCTCCGGACGGGCCCCCAGGAGGTAGACCCTCCGGCCGTCGCGGTCGGCCAGTGCGAGCAGCGCCTCGAACAGGTCGATGCCGGCAACGCGTTCGGGCAGGGGTCGGCCGAGGAGGCGGCTTGCCCACACGACGGACTGCCCGTCGGCGACCATCACCTCGCACTGGAGCAGCGAGCTCCGCAAGAGAGCGTCCGAGCGCAGCCGCACCACCTTGGCCGCGTTGAGGACGCCGATCTGGACCGGCAGCTGGTGGCGGATCGCGGTGTC
Source organism: Pedococcus sp. P1_H8 (assembly GCF_056405175.1). NCBI lineage: Bacteria > Bacillati > Actinomycetota > Actinomycetes > Micrococcales > Intrasporangiaceae > Pedococcus > Pedococcus sp. P1_H8. Next base: position 25,991 of record NZ_JBFUCP010000008.1, on the reverse strand, counting down.
ACAGCGACCCACCACCTCTGCGAGCGTCAGGGCGTCCACGGGCATGCCGAACAGCCGTTGGGTCGCGGCGGCTCGTGCGGGAACCAGCCTCAGTGAGCTCTCCGCGTCGGTCGGGACCAGGCGGTCGGCGCGCGAGGCACCGCACCAGGCATAGAGCAGCCAGCCCAGCTCGTAGGGGCGGCACTCGCGGTCCACGACGGTGGCAGGCATGGCCCGGTCCACGCCGGGCAGGTGCCATCCGGCGCGCACCGACGTGGTCACGGCCGCGAGCTTGCGGGCGGCCTTGGCAGGTTCGCGTCGTCCGACCTTGCGCCAGACCACTGCGAAGTCGTCATCGACCAGCTCGGCAAAGGTCTCGGGGTGCGTCCGCAACCAGTCGAGGCCGCGAAGGACCTCGGCGGTGTGGTCGTCGCCCCCACACTCGGCCAGGTCGAACAACGCCATCGGTGCCATCGCGTGCTGGTGGACGCTGTAGACCGGGAACCGCTCGACGACGGAGCCGTCACGAGCGTCGTAGTGCCACCACCACTGACCTGCGCTGCCCTGGACCGCGCAGATCGCGGCGGCACAGCGGTTGGCCGCACTCATCGCGGCGTGGTCGCCATCGGCCGCCGCGAGCCGTGCCAGCGCCTGGATGGGATAGACCTGATCGGCGAAGCACCCGACGTGGGCCCTCAGGCGACCCAGCGAGCTGGCCGGCAGGGCGTGGGGAAACACTCCCGTCGGCCCCTGGGCCTCCAGGAGGCGGGTCCGCCCGAGTGCGGCGACGGCGGCAGCGTCCCTGACAGCCACGTCGGCGTCGTGGCCCAGTCCGCGGCTGGCCACGGCGGCAGTGACCATCCACGCGACGTCGACCGTCGGAAGCGGCCGGCCGGAGGCCAGCCAGCCGCGCATCCGCCGGAACAGCGTCGCCTCACAGGTTCCGGTGACCTCCGCGGCGGCCCAGGCCGCCAGCGCGACGGCGCCCGGGTCGGTGGCCTTCGTGGCCTGCTGGGCAACCTCGGCCGCCAGGTCGGCTGCGGTCAGACCGGCCAGGACGTCGGTCTGGTCCGACGAGCCGACGCTCGCGAGACCGAGGGCCGAGATGGCGGCATACCGCAGGTTGTGGCCCTCAACGCGGGCCTGCGGACCGTTCGACCCCGGAACGCCACGCAGTGTCTGGACGAACGTGCGCTCCGGTGCGACGAACATCTGGGCGAGCCCACGCAGGCTCAGCGCCGTGAGCCGGTCGATGAAGTCCTGTGCTGCCAGTGAGTTCCGAGCCCCCCTGGACGCGTTGGCTGCTGGCACGCTCGCCTCACCCACTACCCCTCCACACTGTCACTCACGCTCGCGAACTCGGTTGTGGCCCAACGACGTGGTTGCTATCGAGGGTAGGAACGCCGGAGGGCCACGGCAGGCCCCATCGGCATGAGCGCAATCTCATGCGGACGGTGGATGCCGACTACTTCTTTTGTCGGAGTCCGGGGTGAGGAGTCGTGCGCCGACTACCGTTCGACCATGGTCGGCACCCTCGACGGCGACAGCTGGGCGGTGCTCCCGCGACGGCTCGACCGCCGGACTGCGGCCTGGCTGGTGGACGCCGTGGCCCCGGGGTCTCGCCCGGGAACCTGGCTGCCGGGCGAGGGCGCGCCGCACGGCCTCGTGACGGCTGCCCAGATCCACGGAGTCGAAGGGTGGGTGCGACAACGCGCTGCCGATGCCGCCGTCGTCGTCGACGGCATCGACAACGCCGTTCACGCCGCGTTGGGAAGGCACCAGCGCGCTCTCGCGGACCTGGCCGTCGTGCAGCAGGCGCTGGACGGCTCCCGGGTGCCGTTCCTGGTGGTGAAGGGGCCTGCGGTGACCCCTTGGTATGCCGAGCCGGGCCTGCGCTCGTACGTGGACCTGGACGTCGTCGTGGCGCCCCGCGACCTCGCGACCACCCTCGCCGCCCTCGAGGCCCGGGGCTTCGACCTCCTGGACGCGAACTGGCCGTTGCTCAGGAGGTTGGACGTCCACGAGCTCAACTTCCGGACCCCCTCGGGTGGTGCGCTGGACCTCCACTGGTCCCTCGGACCGTCCCCGATGTCGATCGACCGGTCGCCGGCCTTCGACGTGCTCCTGGACCGGTCGGTCGAGCTCACCGTCGGAGGGGCCGGAGTGCGGGGCCTGGGAGCCACGGACGCGATCGTCCACCTCGCGGTCCACGCCGCGGCCTCAGGAGGCCACCGCCTGTCCTGGCTGACGGACCTGCGGGCGGCCCTCGTGGCCACCCGTCCCGAGCCGGGCGAGCTGGGGTCGGTCGCCAGGCAGTGGGGAGCTGTGCCGGCCCTCGACCTCATGCTGCGCAGACTTCGCTGGACGCTCGGCGATGAAGGAGGGAGGCGCCATGAGCAGGATCCGTGGCGCCCCTGGTCGATTGTCGCGACTGCATCGAATGCGCTCTCGCCACCCGAACGAAGCGGAGTGGGCCCGTCGGTGGCGCGGCTCGTCGCCCGGGCCTGCAGGGAGACCACGGCCTCCAGCTTCGGGTCGCTCGGGACGAAGGCGGCCTCCCGGGTCCTGCGAGGGGGGCAGGTGCTCACCCGCGCCCAGCTGCTGGACCCGACCTCCCCGGACTCCGCCCGTCACGCGGTCGGCGGGCCCGACGGCCGCGCAGACTTCGTCAGGTTCGTCCTCAACCAGCGGCGGTGACGGCGCCGTGCTCGAGCAACGTCGCGGCGACGGCGGCCACGGCGTCGGCGGCTTCGTCCTGCGGTCGGTCGTAGGCGCGCGCGACGATCGTCGCGATGTCTGCCAAGGTGGCGGACCCGTCGACGAGGGCGAGGATGTCGGCGGCGGTCCGGTTGAGGGCCAGTGCCTGGCCGGTCGAGTCGTCGAAGAGGGACAGCTCGTCGCCGATCGGCAGCACACTCACCCTGGGGGAGACCATCAGGACGGTGTCGAGTTCCATGTCCAGACCGTAGGGTCCCGTGCGCCATTCGTCCTACGCCCGATGACGTACCCCGGATTCATTCAATTGCCGCTCTCGCCGCCACGCCATCCCGCCTAGCATCGGAGCACTCCAGGATGCACTGAGCATCTGAAGGGCTTCACGATGTAGGGAGGGGGGGCAGTGGACCATAGACGTGAGCCACCCGAGTCGCTCGTCAGCCGCCGGACCACGCTCCGAGTTGGTGTCGCTGGCGCCGCCACCGTCTGGATTGCACCCTTGGTGCAGGTGATTGCCATGGACTCCGCCTCGGCGGCGTCCGGGGCCCCTACCGGGGGCGACCAGGGTGACAACAACAATGACCAGGGCGGCGGCGGCAGGAGAAGGCGCTAGCACGCCGCGATGGACAAGCGTCCGACCAAGCCCTCGGCTTGGCCTTGCAGGGAGGACGAGGGATGAATGCAGGGATGGTGAGTCGACGCACGGCCCTCAGGGGCGCGGCCGGCATGGCCGGCGCCGCGTGGCTGGTGCCTGTCGTGACGGTGGTCTCGATGGACTCGGCTTCCGCCGCCTCCGGTCCGCCACCGTCGAACGGCGGCGGGTCGAGCTCAGGCGGTGCCGCAGCCGACCCGGGGACCGCTGCGGGGTCGGGCGGCACGGCAGCTTCGTCCCTGGCGTTCACCGGCAGCGACGCCGTCGGTGGGGCCGCGATCGGGCTGGCCGCCGTGTCGGCCGGTGCCGCGGCGATCACGGTCGCGGCGCGGATGCGACGGGCCCACTCGGCCGCCACCCAGGCCAACCCCGGCGAACCCGGGCGTCACCGCGCCGAGGGTGGCCCGACGTAGAGCCAGCGGGGCCCGCGCCACCCTCGGGGGACGATGGCGGCGCGCCGGCCCCGCACCAACGACGACGACGTATGCCGGGTGGTGACCACCCGGCATACCTCTCTGTGCGTGCGTGGGGCCGTCGGTGGCGGCGGTTAGAGTGGTGAACACCCCCACACGTCGTCTACCCGCACTTCATTTGCTGTGGGGCCCTTGTGCTGTCCACTCAGCGTGCTGTCCACGCAGCCGCTGTGCCCGGACCCAGCTGTCTCCAGGAGCCTCCTCATGACCCTCGCCCCGCTGCTCGACCTCCTCGGTGCCGATGCCGCCGTGGGTCGGGCCCTCGCGGTCGCCCGCGCGGGCGCCCCAGCCGCCGACCTCGCCGTGACGGCCGGTGCCAGGCCGGCCCTCATCGCCGCGCTGGCTCGTGACAGTGGTCGGCCGATCCTGGCGGTGACGGCGACGACGCGCGAGGCCGAGGACCTCGTCGCGGCGCTCGGGTGCTTCCTCGACCGCGACCGCGTGGCCGAGTTCCCGGCGTGGGAGACCCTCCCCCACGAGCGGCTCAGTCCGCGCAGCGACACCGTCGGCAAGCGGCTCGCCGTGCTGCGCCGGCTCAAGCACCCGGACTCCTCCGATCCGACCTACGGCCCGCTCGACGTGGTCGTGGCCCCGGTGCGGGCCGTGCTGCAACCGGTGTCCCAGGGCCTGGGTGACCTCGCCCCTGTCGCCCTCAAGGCCGGCGACGACGCGCCCCTCGAGGAGGTCGTCGAGCACCTCGCGGCCGCGGCCTACACGCGCACCGACCTCGTGGAGCGGCGCGGGGAGTTCGCTGTCCGGGGTGGCATCCTCGACGTCTTCCCGCCCACCGAGGACCACCCGGTGCGGGTCGAGTTCTGGGGCGACACGGTCGAGGAGATCCGCTGGTTCAAGGTCGCTGACCAGCGCAGCCTCGAGGTCGCCGAGCACGGGCTGTGGGCCCCGCCCTGCCGCGAGGTGCTGCTGACCGAGTCGGTGCGCGCTCGCGCCGCCGCGCTGATGGACCAGCTGCCCGGTGCGGTCGACCTCCTCGCCAAGCTCGCCGAGGGCATCGCCGTCGAGGGCATGGAGTCGCTGGCACCGGCCCTGGTCGACGGCATGGAGAGCGTTCTCGACACGCTGCGCGACGGCACCGTCGTCGTCCTGTGCGACCCCGAACGCGTCCGCACGCGGGCCCACGACCTCGTCGCCACCAGCCAGGAGTTCCTCGAGGCCGGCTGGGCCAACGCCGCCGTCGGCAACACCGTGCCGATCGACCTCCAGGGCATCCTCGGCACCGCGTCGTTCTGGAGCCTCGCCGACCTCCGCGCCCACGCCCACGGCTCCGGTATGCCGTGGTGGGACCTCGGCCCGTTCGTCGCCGACGAGGAGCTCGCCGAGGGTGACTCCGTGGTCGTGAACACCGGTCTGGAGGAGGCTCCGCGCTATCGCGGGAGCACCCCGGAGGCGGTCGCCGACCTTCAGCGCTGGGTCGCCGACGGCTGGCGGGTCGTGGTCGTCACCGAGGGTCCTGGCCTGGCCCGCCGCGTCGCCGAGGTGCTGGCCGACGAGTCGGTCGCCGCCCGCCTCGACGCCGACCTGAGCGACCTCTCCGACGGGGTGGTGCATCTGACCACCGGCAGCGTCGGCAGCGGGTTCCTCTCTCCTGCAAGCAAGTTCGCCCTCATCACCGAGACCGACCTCACGGGCACACCGGGGCAGGGCGGGTCCACCAAGGACATGCGCAAGATGCCCTCGCGCCGGCGCAACCAGGTCGACCCGCTCCAGCTCAAGCCCGGCGACTTCGTGGTCCACGAGCAGCACGGTGTCGGCAAGTTCGTGGAGATGGTGCAGCGCACCATCGGCGCTGCGACCCGCGAGTACCTCCTCATCGAGTACGCCCCCGGCAAGCGCGGCCAACCGGGCGACCGGCTCTTCGTGCCCACCGACCAGCTCGACCAGGTCACCCGCTACGTCGGCGGCGAGATGCCCACGCTCAACAAGATGGGCGGCAGCGACTGGGCCAAGACCAAGGGCCGGGCGCGCAAGTACGTCAAGCAGATCGCGGCCGAGCTCATCCAGCTCTACTCCGCGCGGATGGCCACGAAGGGCCATGCCTTCGCGCCGGACACGCCATGGCAGCGCGAGCTGGAGGACGCGTTCTCCTACGTCGAGACCCCCGACCAGCTCAGCTCGATCGACGAGGTCAAGTCCGACATGGAGCGCACCGTGCCGATGGACCGGCTCATCTGCGGTGACGTGGGCTACGGCAAGACCGAGATCGCCGTGCGCGCCGCGTTCAAGGCGATCCAGGACGGCAAGCAGGTGGCGGTGCTGGTGCCGACCACCCTGCTGGTCCAGCAGCACCTGCAGACCTTCACCGAGCGCTACCAGCAGTTCCCGGTGGTGGTGCGGCCGCTGTCCCGTTTCCAGAGCGACAAGGAGGCCCGCGAGACCATCGCCGGCCTCGCCGACGGCAGCGTCGACCTCGTCATCGGCACGCACCGCTTGCTCGGCGGGACGATCCAGTACAAGGACCTCGGGCTGGTCGTCATCGACGAGGAACAACGCTTCGGCGTCGAGCACAAGGAACAGCTCAAGACCCTGCGGACCGCCGTCGACGTGCTCGCCATGTCGGCCACCCCCATCCCGCGCACCCTCGAGATGGCCGTGACCGGCATCCGCGAGATGTCCACTCTCGCAACGCCTCCCGAGGAGCGGCACCCGGTCCTGACCTATGTCGGCGCCTACGACGAGAAGCAGATCGTCGCCGCGATCCGGCGCGAGCTGCTCCGTGAGGGGCAGGTCTTCCTCGTCCACAACAAGGTGTCGACCATCGAACGCGCCGCCAGTCGGGTCCGTGAGCTCGTCCCCGAGGCCAGGGTCGCGACCGCCCACGGCAAGATGGGCGAGCACAAGCTGGAGCAGGTCGTCCTCGACTTCTGGGACAAGAAGTTCGACGTCCTGGTCTGCACCACGATCGTCGAGACCGGCCTGGACATCTCCAACGCCAACACGCTGATCGTCGAGCGCTCCGACGTCCTCGGCCTCTCCCAGCTGCACCAGCTGCGCGGCCGGGTCGGACGAGGCCGCGAGCGCGCCTACTGCTACTTCCTCTACCCGCCCGAGAAGCCCATGACCGAGACGGCCCACGACCGGCTGCAGACGATGGCCAGCCACACCGACCTCGGCGCCGGCATCCAGATCGCCATGAAGGACCTCGAGATCCGCGGCGCCGGCAACCTGCTCGGCGGCGAGCAGTCCGGCCACATCGCCGGGGTCGGCTTCGACCTCTACGTCCGGCTCGTCGGGGAAGCCGTGGCCGACTTCCGGGGTGACGGTGAGTCGGCGCCCGGCGAGATCAAGATCGAGCTCCCGGTCGATGCCCACCTCCCGCACGAGTACGTCCCGGGGGAGCGGTTGCGCCTCGAGGCCTACAAGAAGCTCGCCAGCGTCCTCGACGAGCAGGCGCTCGCCGACATCGAGGCCGAGCTGGTCGACCGCTACGGCCCGCTGCCCGAGCCGGTGCGCAACCTGATGGAGGTCGCCCGGCTGCGCACCGTGGCCCGGCAGGCGGGGGTCGCGGACATCTCGGTGCAGGGCAACTTCGTCCGGTTCGGGCCGGTCGAGCTCCCCGAGTCGGCGCAGCTGCGGCTGCAGCGGCTCTACCCGAAGTCGCTCGTCAAGGACGCGCTGCATACCATTCTGGTGCCGAAGCCGATGACGGCTCGGGTGGGTGGCCAACCGCTGCGCGACACGGCAGTCTTGCAGTGGGCCAGCGACCTCATCCGGGGCGTGCTGCTGGGCAGCGTCGCCGACGCGGCCCGGGTCGGCGCCGGTCAGGGCGCGGCCTCGGCCCGCTGAGCCAGCTGTACCCAGCCAGCTGTACCCAGAGAAGTTGCACGGCGAGATGACGCTGTACCAAGAGAACGCCGTACGCCACCACACGTTGTACCGAGTGAAGGATGTAGTCCGTGAAGGCATTGAGTGCGCTGCGTGGGTCGATCGTGACGGCAGTGGTCGTGGGGGTGCTGGCCGTGTCCGGCTGCGCCACCGCTGACACCGCCGCGGTCGTCAACGGACACCGGATCAGCGAGCAGGAGGTCCAGGAGGCCACCACGCAGATCAGGAAGGCCTACCCCGACTCGACGCTCAGCACGGCCAGTGCGCTGACCAGCCTCGTGATGGCCTCGTTCATCAACCAGGTCGCCGAGGAGTCCGGCAAGGGCCTGTCCGACTCGGCGGCCAGGGCCGCCATCGTCAACATCGAGGACCCGGTGCCGGCCACCCTCGAGCTCGTGAAGTCGAGCCTGTCGTCCCAGCAGCTGACCAGCGTGGAGCAGGGCAAGGTCGTCGAGCTCGCGTCCAGGGCGAAGGTGACGCTCAACCCGCGCTACGGCACCTTCAACGCCACGAAGGTCCAGTTCGGCACGAGCCAGCCCAACTGGATCAAGGCCGAGCCGGCCGCACCCGCCGCCACCCCGGCGGGCTGAGTCCAGGTGGTGGGTGAGGTGCCGGGTCGGCTGACCCTGCTGGTCGGCAGCCCACGCATCGCAGCCGGCCTCTTCACCCGAGCCGCCTGGCAGGCCCTGGACGCCGCGGACCAGATCCTCGCGCGCGACGACACCGAACCGCTCGCGGACGCCGTGTCCGAGGCCGGTATGCCGGTGCGTCACCTCGGTGACGTCGGCCCGCCCGAGCTGGCCCGCACCCTCATGGATGCCGCTGCACAGGGGGCCGACGTGGTCTGGGTGTCCTCGGCGGACGGCGACCCGGGGCTCACCGACGCGATCGCCTCGGAGGTCTCCCGACTGGGGTCGCCGCCGGAGGTTGAGGTGCTCGTGGCGTCCTGGGACGTCCCCGGCTCGCGGCTGCTCGACCTCGTGGCCGTCATGGACCGGCTCCGGTCACCGGGCGGGTGCCCGTGGGATGCCGAGCAGACCCACGAGTCGCTGGTGAAGTACCTCATCGAGGAGAGCCACGAAGCAGCCGAGGCGATCGAGTCCGGCGACCGTGACCACATCCGCGAAGAGCTCGGGGACGTGCTGCTCCAGGTGGTCTTCCAGGCTCGGGTGGCCCAGGAGCACGACAGCGAGCCCTTCGACGTCGACGACGTGGCCGGCGCGATCATCGAGAAGCTGGTTCGCCGGCACCCCCACGTCTTCGCCGACGGTTCCGCCTCGACCCCCGCGGAGGTGGAGCAGGCGTGGGAGCAGATCAAGGCCGCGGAGCGCGCCCAGAAGGCGCCGCACGGTGGCGGTGAGGATGGGCACCAGGGGCTGCTCCACGGCATACCCAGGTCGTTGCCCAGCCTGCTCGCGGCCGACAAGGTGCTGGCGCGCTGGGAGCGGACGGGTGGCGACCTCGCTGCGGTCGGCGACCCGCAGGGGGACCTCGCGGCCCGGCTGCTCGCCCTCGTGGCCGAGGCGCGATCCCAGGGTGTCTCCGCCGAGGAGGTCCTGCGGCAGGCGCTGCGCGACCTCGGTCAGGACGAGCAGACCGGGCGGAACGGGCGGTCTGGCAGGTAGTTGCGCCACTCCTGCTGGGTGAGGTCGCGCCCCGCCAGCCGACAGGCGGCTGCGATCCACGACCTGTGGTCCAGCTGCCAGGTCAGGACGGAGCCGTTGCTGCCCGCGAAGACGAGCTGGCGGTCGTCCTTCGCGAAGGCGGGGAACCCGTCGTAGTCCACCGTCACCTTCCCGAGGTAGGCGCCCGTCCGACCGTCCCAGTGGCTCAGCCGGTCCTCGTTCACGCTGGCGAAGAGTGACCCGTCGTCGCTGAACTGCGCGAACCAGCCCACCAGCCCCACCTGGGCGGCGCTTGGCGGCGAGATCCAGTGCATCGTGGCTGTGTCGAGGAGCCCGACCCCCGTGGCGCCGGTGTCGACGAGCAGCCGCTTCCCGTCGGGAGACGCGAACACGGCGTCCACGTCGAAGCCGAGGTCAGGCATGGGCCGGACCGTCCCGGAGACGTAGTCGACGATGCGGTCAGGCAGGTAGGCCGTGTGGCGGTCCCCACTGGGTGAGAACACGCCGACTTCCCCCGCCTGGTCCTCATAGACCTGGATCGGGTCTCGCGCAGGCACCAGGGTGCGCGCGTCGAGGACGTGCAGCCGGCCTTTCGTGGTGCCGACGAGGAGGTACTTCCCGTCGAGGCTGAAGAAGGCGATGGCGGCCCCCTCCGTGGACGGGGGAGGTGCCAGTCGGCGTTCGGCGATCAGCTTGCTGGTGGTGCTGTTCCACGTCCGGACGAGTGGGTCCCCGGAGGTGATGTTGAGCGTGGTGCTGTCCGGGTGCCAGGCGATGTCGAGGTACCGGCCCTGCGCCATGCCCCCCGGCACCACGGGACCGAGCTTGCCGGTGGCCACGTCGCGCACCCGGAACTCGGGTTTGAGGGCGACGTAGCCGATCTTCCGACCGTCCGGCGAGATCCTGACCCCCGGATCGACCAGGTCGAGCGGCTCGCCAGGGTGGGACGCGAGGAAGCGTCGGTCGCCGGCCAGGTCCCACGCCTGGACCAGACCGGCGTAGGTCCTCGTGTAGAGCGTCTTTCCGTCCTGGCTGAAGGCGGGGTGGTCCATCTGACCCTCCTGGGTGAGGACCGGCACGGGGTCCTTGCCGCTGAGGTCCCAGACCGTCAGGTGGTCTCCACTCGCAGCCAGCCGGGTGCCGTCGCGGGAGAAGGCCAGTCCGGTCGTCGCGCCCTGTCCCGACAGGTAGGCCTTCGGCGTCAGCGTCGCGGTGTCCACCAGCACCGCCTCGACTCCGGCCCCGATCGCCATCGTCCGGGCATCCGGGCTCTGCACCAGGATGTCGTCGAGGTGGCGGACCCCCAGGTCCTTGGCCGTGAGGGTCCGGCGCGTCCTGCCACTGGGCAGGTCGGTGACGAGCAGGCGCCGTTCACCAGTGCTCACGGAGTACAGCGTTCGACCGTCGGGGCTCACGGTTGGTGCCCGCACCTCGCCCAGCTGCACCATCGCCATCGGTCGTCGGGGCGACCTCAGGTCCCAGACGACGGTGGTGTCGGCCTTGCGACTGTCGAGGTCTCGCATGGCCACAGCGAGCCAGCGGCTGTTGGCACTGAACTCCAGGTTGTCGCGGCTGATCGGGCCGAAGCCCTGGTTGTCGAAGACGAAGTACCTGGGCGGGAAGCCACCCAGCTGCACTGGCGACCTGGCTCCGTCGGCGTCCAGCAGGAGGACCGGCGGCTCGGACCCCTCTTCGACCAGTTCGTTGCGGACCGTCATGGCGTACCTCCGCCCGTCCGGGCTGGCGAAGACGGAGGCGCCCAGCAGCTTCTCCGGGAGCGACGCCGATCGCAGGGTCCTGCCGTCACGCAGCTCGAGGCCTGTGTTCCCGAGCGCAATGGTTGCCACGTGACCTGTTGCCGTGTTGACCCCCAGGCTGACGATCTGCGAGGCGCTGCGCGCGCTGGCGACCAGCGCGGGCGCCCGACCAAGCGTGGCGAGCAGCGAGTTGCGGGTGTCCACCGAGTCATCGAGCGACACGCCCGCGGCGGCGAGCAGCAGGGACCGATCGAGGGCCTCGGACCGCAGCGCCTCGGCGCCGAGACGGCGGGCGTCGGCGGCTCGAGCCTGCTTGGCCGCCGTGGCCGCCTCCTGGTCGGCGCGGTTGGCTGCGGTGAAGGCGAGTGCCCCGGCGACGATCGAGACAGCCAGGAGGGCGGCGACGCCGGCGAGTCCCAGCCGCAGGCGTTGGTTGAGCCGGCGCTCCCGTCGCACCTGTGCCTCCGTGGCCCGCTGCTCCTTCTCGGCCAGCGCGGCGGAGTCGTGCAGGAAGTCACGCTCGGTGTCGGTCAGCGTCGCATCGGCGCGCTCGTGCCACTCCGCGGCGCGCGCCTGCCGCACACCCCTGTACAGCTCGCTGTCGGGGCGGCCCAGGTCGTCCCAGCTGGTCGCCGCGACGGAGAGGTGGCGCATGATCCGCAGCCCGTCGACGTCGTCGTCCAGCCACGACCGCAACCGCGGCCACGCCACCGCCAACGCCTCGTGGGCGATCTCCACCGTGTCCCCGTCGGTGCTGAGCAGGCGGGCGCCGACGAGCCGCTCGATGAGCAGGGTGTGATCCTCGTCGGTGGCCACGGAGCGACGGGGGACCCGCTGGCGGACGGGTTCGCCGACGTCGTCGGGTGCCACGAGCCGCACCATGAGGTCGCGGAGCACCTGCTGCTGGCCGGGGGTGAGATCCCGGAACAGACCTTCGGCGGACTGGGAGATGGCCTCGCGGATCCCGCCGGTCGCCGAGTAGCCGGCCACGGTGAGGGTGTTGCCCTCACGCCGCTTCCAGGTCTGGCGCAGCACGTGGGACAGCAGGGGGAGGGCGCCTGGTTCGCCCTGGACCTCGCGGACGAGCAGGTCGACGAGGCCGGGCTCGAGCCGCAACCCTGCCTGGGCAGCGGGCCCCTCGATGGCCAGCCGCAGGTCTGGCTCGGTCATGGCGCCGAGCAGGTAGAGCCCGGGCTGGATGAGCCGGGCGAACTCCGGGTGGGCGGACAGCTCGCCCAGTCGATCCGCGCGGATCGAGATGACGAGGGCGCCATGCTCCCGGGCCGCTCGGCCAACGAAGTCCGCGAGCTGCTCGAAGAACTCCGCCCGCTCTGACGAGTCCGCGTCGAGGGCGAGGGCCTCCTCGCACTGGTCGACGACGACGACGTCGGTGGGGCGATGGTCCGCGGCCGACAGGGCGTCGGTGGGGTGAGCACCAGGGGCGAACACGGTGACGCGGCGACCGTCCCGTCCGAGTGCTGCTGCGACGCCGGCCCGGGTGAGCGACGACTTGCCGCAGCCCGACGGACCCAGCACGGCCAGCACGCCGGTCTCGTCCAGACGGCGCAGGCACGCGGCGATGTCCGCCTCCCGGCCGAAGAACGCCGGGGCATCGGCCACGTCGTACGCGACCAGGCCGAGATACGGGCAGGCAGTCGCGGCTGGCGGCAGGGCCGATTGCGCGGCCAGCGAGGGGTCCTGGCGCAGGATCGCCTGCTCCAGCTGGGCCAGTTCGGGGCCGGGGTCGAGGCCCAGCTCGTGGACGAGGGTCGCCTTGGCTCGGTGCAGTGTCTGCAGGGCGTCGCCCTGTCGGCCTGCGTGGTACTGCGCGAGGGCCAGCAGGCCCCAGCGCCTTTCGCGAGTCGGCTGCTCGGCCACCATGCGCAGCACGTCGCCCAGGGTTTCCTGGCAGCGGCCGGACCTCAGTGCCGCTTCGGCGTGGAGATCCTCGGCGTCGCGCCAGAGCTCGACGAGCCGCTCGGCCTCGACGCGGCCGGGGCCCCAGTCGGCGAGCTCGACGAGCGGTTCCCCCCGCCACAGCTGCCGTGCCTGTCCGGTTACGTAGAGGGCCCGTTCGGGCTCGCCGTTGGCCAGCAGCTCACGAGCTCGCGCCAGAAGGTGTTCGAAGTGGAGGTGGTCCACCTCGTCCTGGTGCATGACGAGGCGGTAGCCGTTGGGCGAGGTCTGGATCGCCTGGGGGCCGAGGGCCTTGCGGAGCCGGACGATGCAGCCCTGGACGACCTTCTGCCAGGTCTCCGGCAGGTCCTCACCCCAGAGGGTCTCTGCGAGTGCTTCGCTGCTGAGCTCCGATCCCGGCCGGGACGCGAGCGCCTGGAGGACGACGCGGTCGCGCGGGCCGAGGGTCGTCCGTCCGTCGTTGACCTGCAGTGATCCGAGCAGCGCGATGCGCATGCTTCGACAGTGGTCCTCGTCGGAGGGGCCGTCAACACCCCTGACACCCAGTTGACACCGGCGTCACGCAGGGATGAAACCGATTGTCCGACACAACTTTTCGGCGATGTGGTGCGTAGCGGGCAAAGGGGAGGAACTAGTGGGGACGATCAGAGGGAGGGTCGGTCTTGATCACGACGCGCAGACCGGGCGGAACGGGCGGTCTGGCAGGTAGGTGCGCCACTCCTGCTGGGTGAGGTCGCGCCCCGCCAGCCGGCAGGCCGTGGCGCGCCACGACGTGGGATCGAGGGTCCACGTCAGCAGGGACCCGTCGGTTCCGGCAAAGAGGATCGTGCTGTCGTCCCGGGTGAAGGCGGGCTCGCCCTCCACGTCGACGGTCGCCGAGCCCAGGTAGGCGCCGGTCAGAGCGTTCCAATGGCTCAGCTTGCCCTCGTTCACGCTCGCGACAAGGGTGCCGTCATCGCTGAACCGGGTGTAGTAGCCCACCAGGTGCGCCTGTGAGGCGTTGGGCCTGGAGATCCATTTCATGGAGGTGGCGTCGAGCAGGCCGACACCTGCGTCGCCCAGGTCCACGAGCAGGCGACTGCCATCCGGCGAGGGGACCACGAGCTGCACAGGGGCGCCCAGGTCGGGCATCCGTCGCAGGGCCCCACTGACGTAGTCCACGATGAGGCCGTCCTCGGCGTAGGCGCTGTGAAGGTCGCCACTGGGGAAGAACCCTGCCAGCGCCAGTCCCTCCGTCTCGCCCGGCTTCTTCGCGTGCACCTGGATCGGCTCACGCGCCGGTTCCAGGGTGTGGGCGTCAAGGACGTGCAGTCTCCCGGTCGTGGTGCCCACGAGCAGGTACGTGCCATCGACGCTGAAGAAGGCGATGGCGGCGCCTTCGCTGGAGTCAGGACGTCCCAGCCTGTGTTCGGCAAGCAGGCGACCGGAGGCCGCGTCCCACGTGCGCACCACAGGGTCTCCGGTGGTGATGTTCAGGGTCGAGTTGTCGGGGTGCCAGGCGAGGTCGATGTAGCTGCGTTGCTGCATCTCGGGCCTCAGCAACGGACCCAGCGTTGCCGTGGCGACGTCGCGGATCCGGAACATGGGTCCCCCCTCGACGTAGCCCACCTTGTCGAGACCGGGGGAGACCCGCACGACGGGTTGGCCCCAGCCCAAGGACTCACCCGACTGGGAGGCGAGGAACCTCCGGTCTCCCTTGAGGTCCCAGGCCTGGACCAAGCCGGCGAAGGTGGCGGTGTAGAGCGTCTGCCCGTCGTCGCTGAAGGTCGGGCTGTCGACGGAACTGTCCTGGGCGAGGATCTCGTGGGCCTCGTCGCCGGCAAGGGCCCAGACGGTGAGCCGGTCGCCCGATGCTCCTACTCGCGTGCCATCGGGCGAGAAGGCCAGCCCCGTCGTCCAGCCCTGGCCGGACAGGTAGGTGCGCGGCCTGAGCGTGGCGGTGTCGACCAGCACGGCCTCGACCCCGGCGCCGACGGCCAGCAGCCGCCCGTTGGGGCTCTGGACCACCGTCTCGTCGAGCTGGCGGACTCCGAGGTCCTTGGCCTCGATCACGCGTCGCGTCCGGCCGCTCGGGAGGTCGGTCACCACCAACCGTCCACCGCCCGGGTTGGTCGAGTAGAGCGTGCGCCCGTCAGAACTGACATTCGGGAAGAACCCGTCGGCCAGCTCGAGGGTTGCCACGGGTTTGGCAGGCGAACGCAGGTCCCACACGGCGGTGACATCCGGTTTCTCGCCCTGCAGGTGACCGAACGACGCCACGAGCCAGCGGCCGTTGGGGCTGAAGCCCAGGTTCTGGAACACGCGGAACCCGGGTGGCAAGCCGCCGAGCTGGGTCGCGGACCTGGCCCCGGACTTCTCCAGGAGGAGCACGGGAGGCTCGACGCCACTCTTGACCAGGTCTGTCCACATCGACACGGCGTAGCGGGCTCCGTCCGGGCTGGCGACCACCGCGACCCCGAGGATCTTCTCCGGGGTGGAGACCCTGTCCAAGGTCCGGCCGTCGCGCAGCTCGAGTCCCACGTCGTCGGCCGCGACGGTGGCGACCTGCCCGGTGGAGCCGTTGACGTCCATGGCCAGAATCCGACCGTCGACGCGCGCGCTGCCCACCAGCGACCGCCCTCGATCAAGGGTTGCCAGGAGGGCGTTCCGCGTGTCCAGGGAGTCATCGAGGCTGACGCCGGCGGCGGCTAGCAGCAGCGAGCGGTCGAGGTCGTCGGCCCTCAGCGCCTCCGCGCCGAGGCGTCGGGCGTCGGCCACCAGGGCCTGCCGATCGGCTCGGTCGGCGGCGGTCTTGGCGAGGGCCCCGGCGACGATGGCCACGGAGAGGAGTACCGCCACGGCGGCCAGGCCGGCGCGCAGGCGCTGGTTGGAGCGGTGTTCCCGGCGGACCTGCTCCTCGGTGGCCCGTTGTTCGGTCTCGGCGAGGGCGGTCGCTGCGGCCAGGAAGTCCTGCTCCGCGGGAGTGAGGGACGGGTTGGCCCGGTCGCGCCACTCGACTGCCCGCGCCTGCCTGACGCCCCGGTAGAGCTCGCTGTCGGGGCGCCCGAGGTCGTCCCAGCTGGTCGCCGCGACCGAGAGGTGGCGCATGATGCGCAGCCCGTCGACGTCGTCGTCCAGCCACGACCGCAGCCGGGGCCAGGCCATCGCCAAGGCCTCGTGGGCGATCTCGACCGTCTCGCCGTCGGTGCTGAGCAGGCGGGCGCCGACGAGTCGCTCGATGAGCAGGGTGTGGTCGTCGTCGGTGGCGACGGAGCGGCGAGGGACCCGCTGGCGGATGGGTTCGCCGAGGTCGTCGGAGGCGACGAGCCGCACCATGAGGTCGCGCAGGACCCCCTGTTGGCCGGGCGTGAGGTCGCGGAAGAGTCCTTCGGCGGACTGCGAGATCGCCTCGCGGATCCCTCCGGTTGCCGAGTAGCCGGCGACGGTCAGGGTGCCTCCCTCGCGCCTCTTCCAGGTCTGGCGGAGCACGTGGGACAGGAGCGGGAGAGCGGCAGGTTCGCCCTGGACCTCGCGGACGAGCAGGTCGACGAGGCCGGGCTCGAGCCGGAGTCCGGCCTGCGCTGCAGGCCCTTCGATCGCCAGTCGCAGGTCGGGCTCGGTCATGCCGCCGAGCAGGTACAGCCCGCGTTCCACGAGCCGGGCGAACTCGGGGTGGGTGGACAGCTCGCCGAGCCGATCGGCTCGCAGCGAGACGACGAGGACCCCGCGCCCGCGGCTGGCGAAGGCGACGAGCTGGTCGAAGAACTCCGTGCGCTCGGTGGAGAGGGGGTCGAGGGCGAGAGCCTCCTCGCACTGGTCGACCACGAGGACGTCGGTCGCGCGCGGGTTCGTGGCGGAGAGTGAGTCGGTCGGGTGCGCGCCCGGCGCGAAGACCCTGACCCGACGGCCGTCGCGCTCCAACGCGGCCGCCACGCCGGCCCGGGCCAGTGATGACTTGCCGCATCCAGACGGCCCGACCACCGCCAGGACGTGGCCCTCGTCCAGGCGCCGCAGGCAGGCGGCGATGTCGGCTTCGCGGCCGAAGAACGCCGGGGCGTCGGCGATGTCGTAGGCGACCAGTCCGAGGTAGGGGCACGCGGCACTGGTCGGCGGGAGGACAGTCTGGGCGGCGAGGGAAGGGTCCTGGCGCAGGATCGCCTGCTCCAGCTGCGCCAGCTCGGGCCCGGGGTCGAGCCCGAGCTCGGTGACGAGGGTCAGCTTGGCCCGGTGCAGCGTCTGGAGGGCGTCGCCCTGCCGTCCGGCCTGGTACTGCGCGAGCGCCAGCAGACCCCAGCGCCTTTCGCGCGTCGGCTGCTCGGCCACCATGCGCAGGGCGTCGCCGAGGACTTCCTGGTAGCGGCCGGACCTCAGACCGGCTTCGGCGTGGAGGTCCTCGGCGTCACGCCAGAGCTCGACGAGCCGCTCAGCCTCGACCCTGCCGGGGCCCCAGTCGGCGAGGTCGACGAGCGGCTCGCCGCGCCAGAGCTCCCTGGCCTGTCCGGTCACGTAGAGGGCCCGCTCGGGCTCGCCGTTCGCCAGCAGCTCGCGAGCTCTCGTCAGGAGGTGCTCGAAGTGGAGGTGGTCCATTTCGTCCTGGTGCAGGTCCAGGCGGTAGCCATGGGGGGAGGTCTGGATCGCCTCGGGGCCGAGGGCCTTGCGCAGCCGGACGATGCAGCCCTGGACGACCTTTTGCCAGGTCTCGGGCAGGTCCGCACCCCAGAGCGTCTCCGCGAGGGCCTCCGCACTGAGTTCCGTGCCGGGTCGGGTGGCCAGGGCCTGCAGGATGACGCGGTCGCGCGGACCGAGAGTCGTCTGACCGTCGTTGACCTGCAAGGATCCGAGGAGCGCGATGCGCATGCCCTGACAGTGATCCTCCCCGGAGACGGCGTCAACAGGCCTGACACCGGGTTGACACCGGCGCCGCACGAGGGCGACACCGAAGGGGAATCACGGGAGGTTTGCCAGCGGCCAGCGCTCGCCGGTGCCGCTGTCGATGAGGGCGGCACCCACTGCCCTGCCCTCGAGCGGCAGGACGTCGAAGGCACGGACCGTCGCCGTCGGCAGCAGTTCCTGGCTGGTTCCCGTGGTGAGGCTGCAGTGCGGGATCCACCGCCCCGGCCAGTAGTGCCAGTGCAGGTCTGCACCGGTGTCGGCGACGGCCGAGACCACGGCCTCCTGGCGGGACAGCAGCGCCAGCGTGGCCGGCGTCAGCAGGGCGCCTCGCCCGCGGGTGAACAGCCCTACGGCGTCGAACCGCACGTCCAGTGCCGGGCCTCCTGTCAGCTCTTCCATGGCCGCAGCCACCGCCTCGACGTCAAAGGTGCGAAGCACGGCATACGACAGATGTGGCACGTGGCGTCGGTGGGTGTGGCTCAGCAAGGTGCCGATCCCGGCTTCCTCCAGGGCCCCCCACAGCCGGCGGATCGCCCGGTCGGTGTCGGGGTCGAAGAGGAGGCAGACAGCGAGCGCCACACCGGCATTCTGCTTGGTCAGGAGGGGCAGACAGGAACGAAGGCGCGGTCAGGGAGGTAGTTGTGCCACTCCTGCCCGGTGAGGGGCCGACCTGCCAGTCGGCAGGCGGCAGCCACCCAGGAGCGCGGGTCGAGGTCCCAGCTGCGGACGGAGCCGTCGGTTCCGGCAAAGAGGAGCCGCGTGTTGTCCTCCGAGAAGGCGGGGACGCCTGCCCACGAAACCGTCGCGGTGCCGAGGCGGGCGCCCGTCCGTCCGTCCCAGTAGCTCAGGCGCGCCTCGTTGACGCTGGCGACGAGGGAACCATCCTCGCTCCACGACGTGTAGTAGCCCATGAGCCCGGCCTGGGCGGCACTGGGCCGCGAGATCCAGTGCATGGTGCTGGCGTCGAGCAACCCGACGCCAGTGGGGCCGGTCCCGACGATCAGGCGCTTCCCGTCGGGTGAGGGGTACAGGTCCACCACCGGGAAGCCGAGGTCCGGCATCAGACGGACCGTCCCGGCGACATAGTCCACGATCGCATCGGAGAGGTATGCCGTGCGGCCGTCCCCGCTCGGGACAAAGTTCGCGACATCGTGCGCCTCGGGCTCACCTTCGGCCGTCTTGTACACCTGGATCGGTTCACGAGTGGGGACGAGGGTGCGGGCGTCGAGGACGTGCAGCCGCCCGGCGGTGCTGCCGACGAGCAGGTGCAAGCCGTCGAGGCTGAAGAAGGCGATCGCGGCTGCCTCGGTGGACGGAGGCGGGGCAAGCCGTCGTTCGGCGCGCTGGCGGCCGGTCGTGCTGTCAAACGTCCGCACCCACGGGTCGCCGGACGTCATGTTGAGCGTGGTGCTGTCGGGGTGCCAGGCGATGTCTTGGTAACCCCCCTGCTTCATCGTGGCTGGGGCAACCACCGGACCGAGCTTGCCGGTGGCGACGTCCCGCACGCGGAACTTGGGTCCGTTGGCCACGTAGGCAACCTTCCGTCGGTCCGGGGAGAACCGCCCGCCATAGTCTGGCCAGTCCAGGTACTCACCCGGCCGTGCGGCGAGGAAGCGGCGGTCGCCAGCAATGTCCCATGCCTGGACCAGGCCGCCGATGGTCTTGGTGTAGAGCGTCTTCCCCTCGCGGCTGAACCCCGGGTCGTCGGCGTCACCGGCCTGGGCGAGCACCTCCACCGGCTCGTCCCCGCTGAGGTCCCACACCATCAGGCGGTCGCCGCTCGCCGCCAGGTGGGTGCCGTCCGGCGAGAAGGCCAGGGCCTGGGTCGCGCCCTGCCCGGACAGGTGGGCTCGCGGCTTCAGCGTCGCGGTGTCCACCAAGACGACCTCGACCCCGGCACCGACCGCCAGGGTCCGGCCGTCCGGGCTCTGCGCCAGCACGTCGTCCAGCTGCCCGACGTCAAGGTCGGCGGGAACCAGGGCTCGGCGCGCGGCCCCGCTGGGGAGGTTGGTGACCAGCAGGCGTCCCTTTCCACCCGGCACGAGGTCCAGGCCGTAGGCGCCCGAGTACAACGTGCGTCCGTCCGGGCTGATGGTTGCCGCGCTGCCCACCCACCCGAGCTCGAGCCGAGCCACCGGCCGGCTTGGGGACTCGAGGTCCCAGACGAAGGTGAGGGTCTTCCCGTCCTCCGGCATGCGGACCAAGGACACGGCGAAGTAGCGACTCGTGGGGGAGTACCCGAGGTACCAGCGGCGGGGGAAGCCCATGTCGAGGACCTGGTACCGAGCCGGGATGCCTCCCAGCTGGACCCTGGACCGGGCGCCGTTCTGGTCCAGCAGGAGGACGGGGGGCTCCTGCCCGTTCTCGACCAGGTCGCCCGAGATCGTCACCGCGTAGCCCCGTCCGTCCGGCCGGGCGACGACCGACCCGCCGACGAGCTTCTCAGGCGCGGGGAGGCGGCGGAGGGTCGCTCCGTCATAGAGCTCGAGTCCGACGCCGTCAGCGGCCATGACCGCCACCTGGTCCGTGGAGGGGTTGGTCGCCAGGTGGAAGATCCTGCCTGCACTTCGCGCGCTCCCGATGAGAGCGGGGGCGCGGTCAAGGGTGGCAAGCAGGTTGGTGCGCGTGTCCACGGAGTTGTCCAGCGAGACCCCTGCGGCGGCGAGCAACAGGGACTTGTCGAGGTCGTCGGATCGCAGCGCCTCTGCACCGAGGCGTCGGGCATCGGCCGCCAACGCCTGTTGGTCTGCTCGGTCCTTGGCGGTCAGCGCCACGGCCCCGGCCACGATGGAGACGGCGAGCAGCGCTGCGACGGCCGCGAGGCCGAGGCGGAGCCGCTGGTTCAGCCGGCGCTCCCGTCGCACCTGCGCCTCGGTGGCCCGTTGTTCCTTCTCCGCCAACGCCGCCGAGGCGTGCAGGAAGTCGCGTTCGGGTTCGGTGAGGGTGGCACTCGTCCGCTGGTGCCACTCGGCGGCGCGCGCCTGACGGACGCCGCGGTACAGCTCGCTGTCGGGGCGCCCGAGCTCGTCCCAGCTCTCGGCCGCAACGGTGAGGTGGCGCAGGGTGCGCAACCCGTCGACGTCCTCGTCGAGCCATGACCGCAGGCGCGGCCAGGCCACCGCGAGCGACTCGTGGGCGATCTCCACGGTGTCACCGTCAGTGGCCAGCAGCCGAGCTCCGACCAGCTGCTCGACCAGCTTGAGTTGTTCCGCGTCCCCCGTGACCGACCGACGAGGGACCCGGGTGCGCACCGGGTCACCGCCCTCGTCCGGTGTGACCAGCCTCAGCATCAGGTCGCGGAGCATCGCCTGGCGCTCGGGGTCCAGTGCGCGGAACACTCCCTCGGCGGACTGGGCCACCGCCTCGCGAACGCCACCTGTCGCGGCATACCCCTCGACCGTGAGGGTGCCGCCCTCGCGCTGGCGCCACGTCTGGCGGAGCACGTGGGACAGGAGGGGGAGGGCCGAGGGCTCTCCGGCCACCTCGCGCACGAGCAGGTCCACGAGCCCGGGCTCGAGCCGCAGACCGGCCTGGGCACCCGGGCCCTCGATCGCCCGTCGCAGGTCGGGCTCGCTCATCGGGCCCAAGAGGTAGAGGCCGCCCTCGACGAGCCGCGCGAAGTCGGGGTGGGGAGCCAGCTCGCCGAGCCGGTCCGCGCGCAGCGTGACCACCAGTGGGTGGCGCTGGGCGAACTCCACCAGCGCCGCGAAGAACTCGGACCGCTCCGCGGAGGCCTCGACGCCGAGGGCCTCCTCGCACTGGTCCACCACGAGCACCGTGCCCGCACGGATGGGGACGCCGCTCAGGGCGTTCAGCGGACGACTGCCAGGGGTGAGCACGTGGACGGTTCGGCCGTCGCGTTCCAGGGCGGCTGCGACGCCGGCCCGGGCGAGGGACGACTTGCCCGAACCCGAGGGCCCCACGACCGCGAGCACCCTGGCCTGGTCGAGGCGGCGCAGGCACGCCGCGGTCACCTCCTCCCGTCCGAAGAAGGCCCCGGCGTCAGCCACGTCGTAGGCCACCAGCCCGAGGTAGGGGCACTCCGACGTCGCGCCGTCGATGGCGGCCGCGACGGCGAGCGACGGGTCCTGGTTGAGGATGGCCCGCTCGAGCGCGACGAGGTCGTCCCCGGGGTCCAGGCCGAGCTCGTCGACCAGCACCCGGCGGGCCTGGTGCAGGGTCTGCAGGGCGTCGCCCTGGCGGCCACCTTGGTACTGCGCCAGCGCGAGCAGGCCCCACCGGCGCTCGCGCATCGGCTCCTCATGGACGAGGCGCAGCGCTGGGGCGATGGCCTCGCGGTGGTGGCCGGCCAGCACCTGCGCCTCGGTGAGCAGGTCCTCGGCGTCGTGGCGCAGCTCGACCAGCCGCTCGGCCTCCGCCCGCCCGGGCGCCCAGTCGACCAGCTCGGAGAAGGGCTCGCCTCGCCAGAGCTCGAGCGCCTCACGCAGCAGGTATGCCGCGCGGTCGGGTTCGCCGGCGGCCGTCAGCTGGCGTGCCCGGTCCAGGAGGTGTTCGAAGCGCAGGTGGTCGAGGTGGTCGCGGTGGACCTGGAGCCGGTAGCCCTGGGTCGAGGTCTCGATGGTGTCGGCGCCCAGTGCCTTGCGCAGGCGGACGACGCAGCCCTGGACGATCTTGGTCCACGAGGTCGGCGGGTGGTCGGCCCACAGCGCCTCGGCGAGGATGTCGGCACTCACCGGTCGGTCGTGGCGAACGGCGAGCGCCTGCAGCACGACGCGGTCTCGCAACCCGAGGGCGGACTCCGCTCCGTCGAGCTCCAGCGGGCCGAGGACGCCGATTCCCATGCTCAGCAGACCTTCTGGCGCTCGCGGTCGGGGAGGAAGGTGCGCCACTCCTGCGCAGTCAGGTCCCGGGCCACGATGCGGCACGCGGCCTTGACCGCCTCGTCGGGCCTCGAGTCCCATGCCGAGACGGCGCCGCTCGTAGAGGCAACGAGGATGTCGGTCCTCGCGTTGTCGAACCCGGCGGCGAAGGCATCCGTGCGGACCGAGCCGAGCAGCTGGGGAACGCGTGCCCGCCAGAGCGAGACCCCACCCTCTCCCGCCGTGAGGAACTGTTCCCCATCGCGGGAGAATGCGATGACGTCGCCGGTGGAGATCTGGGAGCCGGAGAACCTGCCGGTTGTGACCAAGGTCTGTGGATCCAGCACCGAGACCTTGGCGCTGTTGTCGCGTTCGACGTCGTAGCCGCCCACGACGATGGTCCTCCCGTCCGCGGACCACGCCATCGATCGGACGATGAAGCCGACGTCGACTCTCCGTGGGACCGATCCTTCGGTGAGGTCGACCAGGTTCACCCGCCCGCCCACCCAGGCGATCGCCCGGCTTCCATCGTGGTTGCCCGCGATGTACACCACCGGCACCTCGGGCTTGACCAGAACGGGACCCCTGACCGGCTTCATCGACGCCAGATCGATGGTGTGGACCCAGCCCCGGTGGGTCCCGAGCAGCAGTCGGGTGCTGTCGCCGCTGAATGCCACGCTGTCGAGGGTTCCGTAGCGATCGGGCGCCCGATACCGGCCGGCGACGCGACCGGTCTCGCGGTCCCACAGGTCGACCCACTGGTCGTCCTGCACGCTGGCCACCATCCGGCTGTCGGGTCGCCACGCCATGTCGGAGAAGTAGGCGTTGGAGTGCCGCAGTGGCGGCTGGGGCTTGCGCAGTCCTGTCTTGACGTCGAGGAGCTGGACCGCGTACAACTCGTCACCAGCGGCGACCATGTTCGCCACCGTCCGACCGTCGGGGGACACTCGCGCGGCGACGATGCCCGCAGGGCCTTGCTGCGGCTGGACCCCGAGCGAGCGCACGAACTTTCGGTCGCCGACCAGGTCCCACGCCAGCAGGCGGTCGCCCCTGGTGGTGTAGGCCGTCTGCGCGTCCGGACTGAACCCCACGTCACCGGCCCCGGCCCCGGCAAACCTGGCGACCTCCGCCGTGGGATCGGCCAGGCGACGGACGACCAAGGTGTCGTCGAAGGTGTAGCCGAAGATGTCGCCACGAGGCGAGAACTGGATTGGACCGATCCGGCCGGCCTCGTCGATCACGGACCGCTCAGCCAGGCTCTTGGGGTCGAGCAGCGCCACCTGCTGGCCCCTGTTCACCAGCAGCGTCGATCCGTCGGGGCTGAGGGCGATCGTGCTCGCGCCCGCGACAGCAGCCGTCCCGAACTCCCGACCCGTGTGCCCGTCCACCGAGTGGACCAGGTCGTCGTTTCCTGCGGTTGAGAAGACCTTGGTGCCGTCATCACTGATGGCGACGAAGTCGGCGATGAACGGCGTCGTGAAAGCCGCCACGGGGTGGGTGAGGTCGCCCGTCGCCCACACCCTGAAATGGGTGTTCTCGTCGAGCTGGATGGCGTGGATGAAGCCGGCGACCAGCCAGCGTCCGTCGCTGCTGAAGGCAAACGACGCGTGGACGACTCGTCCCTTGGGCACCCCGCCCGGCTGGGTGGCGGCAAGCTTGGCCGTCGCCGGATCGAGGATGCGCAGGGGAACCGGATCCACCCGCCGCTCTCCGGTGAGCATGAAGGGGTTGACGGACGCCGCCAGCTGCGTGCCGTTGGGGTTGAAGCGAACCGACCGCACCGGGATGTCGTGGTTGCGTGCGATCTCACGGCCCGCCGTGGCGTCGAAGATGCTCACCCCGAGGAAGTTTCCACCGACCGCGACTGCCTTGCCGTCCTGTCGCACCGAGAGGTAGTTCGGCGAGGTCATCTGGGCGACCCCGATGAGCTGGGGTGCACGGTCGAGCACGGCGGAGAGATTGTTCCTCGTGTCGGTCGAGCCGTCGAGACGGACGCCGGCCACCGCGAGCAGGATGGCCAGGTCGAGATCGGGTGCGCGCAGGGCCTCGGCTTCGAGCCGTCGAGCGTCGGCCACCAGCGACTGCTGGTCGGCCCGGTCCGCAGCCGTCTTCGCCACCGCCCCGGCGACGATCGCCACCGCGAGGAGGACCGCGACCGCGGCGAGCCCGGCACGAAGTCGTTGGTTGGAGCGTCGCTCCCTGCGGACCTGCTCCTCAGTGGCGCGCTGTTCCGTCTCGGCCAGCTCAGCCGAGGCGTCGAGGAAGGCCCGCTCCGCTGGGGTCAGCTCAGGGTCGTGGCCGCGTCGCCACTCCGCTGCCCTGGCCTGCCGGACCCCCCGGTAGAGCTCGCTGTCGGGTCGTCCCAGCCCGTCCCAGCTCTCGGCGGCGACCGTGAGGTGTCGCAGGATCCGCAACCCGTCGACGTCGTCGTCCAGCCACGACCGCAGCCGCGGCCACGCGACCGCCAGGGACTCGTGGGCGATCTCGACCGTGTCCCCGTCACTGCTGAGCAGCCGGGCGCCCACCAGGGCCTCGACGACGGCCGTGTGTTCGTCGTCCGAGGTGACCGTGCGTCGCGCCACCCTGGTTCGGACCGGTTCGCCGGCGTCGTCGGAAGACACCAGCCGCACCATCAGGTCGCGCAACATGCCTTGCTGGCTCACGGTCAGCTCGCCGTAGAGCCGCTCCGCGGACTGGGCGACGGCTTCGCGCACGCCTCCTGTCGCGGCATACCCCTGCACGGTGAGGGTGCTGCCCTCGCGGCGCCGCCACGTCTGGCGCAGCACGTGCGACAGCAGGGGCAACGCCCCTGGCGACCCTTCGGCCTCGCGCACGAGCAGGTCCACCAGCCCTGGTTCGAGCCGCAGCCCCGCCTGCGCTGCCGGACCCTCGATCGCGCTGCGCAGCTCGGCTGGACCCATGCCGCCGAGCAGGTACAGCCCCTTCTCAGCCAGGTGGGCGAACTCGGGGTGGGCGGCGAGCTCGCCGAGGCGGTCAGCCCGCAGCGAGAGGACGAGCCGCCCGCGTCCGGCGAAGCCCACCAGCCCTGCGAAGAACGCCTCCCGCTCGGGCGAGGTCTCGCCAAGTGCCAGGGCCTCCTCACACTGGTCGACGACGAACACCGCGCCTGCCCCGGGCGGTGCCTGGGCCAGCACCTCCTCCGGGTGGGCTCCGGGGGTGACGATCTGCACCGCGTGGCCGTCGCGCACCAGCGCCGCGGCCACCCCGGCCCTGATCAGCGAGGACTTGCCACACCCGGACGGCCCGACCACGGCCAGGACGCCCACCTCGTCGAGCCGTTGCAGGCACGCCGTCACGTCCGCTTCGCGGCCGAAGTATGC